>NZ_JAMYLL010000008.1:0-202313 GCF_040318045.1 Mesorhizobium sp. M1338
TGCCTAGGGTAAGTCTTTGTCGCAGAAGCATTTTCCCTGATTCGGAGCCCCGATGCACCTCAACTCTGTGAGATATTCGGGCTAGCGCCGGCGGTTTTGCGTTTTGGCGGGGAATTGGGCCTGGCTCGGACAGCCGGCAAAGGCCGTGGATTGGACCAATTCCGTGTTTCTGGACAGGGTGAAGCGCGGCGGCTAAAAGGCCAAGTCTATCTTCTAAAAAGTCTATCTTCTAAAACGCAGAGCCCATTTCCCGCCGGTTTGCCGGCGGCTCTCTCGAAAAGGCAGCATTCATGAGTGGCGTGAACGAAATCCGGTCGACATTTCTCGACTACTTTCGCAAGGAGGGTCACGAGATCGTCGCGTCGAGCCCGCTTGTGCCGCGCAACGACCCGACGCTGATGTTCACCAACGCCGGCATGGTGCAGTTCAAGAACGTCTTCACCGGCCTGGAGAAGCGGCCCTATTCGCGCGCCTCGACCGCCCAGAAGAGCGTTCGTGCCGGCGGCAAGCATAACGACCTCGACAATGTCGGCTATACCGCGCGCCATCTGACCTTCTTCGAGATGCTCGGCAATTTCTCCTTTGGCGACTACTTCAAGGAGCGCGCCATCGAACTAGCCTGGAACCTGATCACCAAGGAATTCGGGCTGAACAAGGACAAGCTGCTGGTCACCGTCTATCACACGGATGACGAGGCAGCCGGCTTCTGGAAGAAGATCGCCGGGTTTTCCGATGACCGCATCATCCGCATCGCGACCTCGGACAATTTCTGGGCGATGGGCGACACCGGACCGTGCGGGCCATGCTCTGAGATCTTCATCGACCGCGGTGAACACATCTGGGGCGGACCTCCCGGCAGCCCTGAGGAGGACGGCGACCGTTTCCTCGAATTCTGGAACCTGGTCTTCATGCAGTATGAACAGGTGACGAAGGAGGAACGCATCGACCTGCCGCGCCCGTCGATCGACACCGGCATGGGCCTGGAGCGCATGGCGTCCGTCCTGCAAGGGGTGGAAAGCGTCTTCGAGACCGATCTGTTCCGTCATCTGATCGAGGCGTCGTCGTCCGCTCTCGGGCATGGGCCCGACAAGGAGACGGTCGCGTCCTTCCGTGTCATTGCCGACCACCTGCGCTCGTCCTCTTTCCTGGTGGCCGACGGCGTGCTGCCGTCGAACGAGGGCCGCGGCTATGTCCTGCGCCGCATCATGCGCCGCGCCATGCGTCATGCGCAGCTGCTCGGTGCCCGCGATCCCCTGATGTGGCGCCTAGTGCCGGCGCTGGTGCGCGAGATGGGCCAGGCCTATCCGGAACTGGTGCGCGGCGAACAGTTGATCACCGAGACGCTGAAGCTCGAGGAGACTAGGTTCCGCAAGACGCTGGTGCGCGGCCTCGGACTGCTTTCGGAGGCGACGGAAACGCTGCGGGCCGGCGATATGCTGGATGGCGAGACGGCCTTCAAGCTCTATGACACGTACGGCTTCCCGCTCGACCTGACGCAAGACGCGCTGCGCCAGCGCAGCATCTCGGTCGATCTTGCCGGCTTTACCAATGCCATGGAGCAGCAGAAGGCCGAGGCGCGCAAGCATTGGGCTGGCTCCGGTGATGCGGCCACCGAGACCGTCTGGTTTTCGGTGCGCGAGAAGGCGGGCGCCACCGAATTCCTCGGCTACGAGACCGAGCAGGCCGAAGGCATCATCCAGGCGCTGGTCAGGGACGGCACGACCATCGACAGCGCCGGCAAGGGCGATGCGGTGGCGATCGTCGTCAACCAGACGCCGTTCTATGCTGAATCCGGCGGCCAGATGGGTGACACCGGTGTCATTTCAGGCGAAGGCTTCTCGATCGAGGTCTCCGATACGCAGAAGAAGGCCGATGGGCTGTTTGTCCATATCGGCAAGGTGGCCAGCGGCACGGTCAAGACTGGCGCGGCGGTCGAGCTGAAGGTCGACCATAACAGGCGCTCCAGACTGCGCGCGAACCATTCCGCGACGCATCTGATCCATGAGGCGCTGCGTGAGGTGCTGGGCAGCCATGTCGCGCAGAAGGGCTCGCTGGTCGCGCCAGAGCGTCTGCGCTTCGACATCTCGCACAACAAGCCCATTTCACCGGAGGATCTCGAAGAGGTCGAGCGCATGGCCAACGAGATCGTCGTGCAGAACGGCCCGGTGAACACGCGCCTGATGTCGGTCGATGACGCCATTGCCGAAGGCGCCATGGCGCTGTTTGGCGAGAAATATGGTGACGAAGTGCGCGTCGTTTCGATGGGCACCGGCGTGCATGGCGCCAAGGCCAACCGGCCCTATTCGGTCGAGCTTTGCGGCGGCACGCATGTCAGGGCGACCGGCGACATCGGTCTGGTGCGTGTCGTGTCGGACAGCGCGGTCGCCGCCGGCGTGCGCCGCATCGAGGCGCTGACAGGCGAGGCCGCGCGCAGGCACCTCGACGAGCAGGACCGGCGTTTGAAAACGGTTGCCGCGACGCTGAAGATCTCGCCGGCCGACGTGCCGGCGCGTGTCGAGGCGCTGCTCGACGAGCGCAAGAAGCTCGAAAAGGAACTGACCGAAGCGCGCAAGAAGCTGGCGCTGGGCGGGGGCGCGGCCCCTGGTGCGCCGGTCGAGAACGAGACGGTGGCCGGTGTCGGCTTCCTGGGCAAGGCAGTCTCCGGGGTCTCGCCGAAGGATCTGAAGCCGCTGGCCGATGCCGGCAAGACTTCGCTCGGCTCCGGCGTCGTCGTCTTCGTCGGCGCCGGCGAGGACAACAAGGCGAGCGTCGTGGTCGCCGTCACCGACGATCTCGTCGGCCGTTTCAGCGCTGTCGATCTGGTGCGCGTGGCCTCCGCCGCGTTGGGCGGGCAGGGCGGCGGCGGTCGGCCCGACATGGCGCAGGCCGGGGGACCGGATGCGTCCAGGGCCAATGATGCGATTGCGGCGGTAAGGGCTGCACTCGAAGCCGCCTAACGGCCAGATCATGGCGGGGAGCCCTATCTTTGGCGGGTAGTGCTGCCCCTCATCTGGCTGCCGCCATCTTCTCCCCGTGAACGGCAGGGCTAACGCATATGGAATTCGTCAGATGTCTGCCCGGCACGGACCCCCACCCCTAACCCCTCCCCACAAGGGGGAGGGAGACTTCCGTTGGCGCTGACCCCGGAGGATCGCCTGTCTTTTCGGCGCCAAGAGGAATTAAAGGCACGCGGCAGCGTTCCCTCCCCCTTGTGGGGAGGGTTAGGGTGGGGGTTCTTCTTCGCAAGAATTCATATGCGATAGCCCTGCCGTGAACGGGGAGAAGGGCGCTTTCGCGCACGATTTCGCTAATTGCCAGTGTTGAAGGGTAGCCGCAGAGATCGCGGCCAGCGCCACATGGGTACGGCGAAACCGAAGATCACTCGGTCTTTTCGGTTCTGACAAAGCTTGGACGAGTTGAAATCCGCTCCCACCAAGCCTGGATCGTCGGAAATTCAGCGAGCAGGCTTTGCCCTTCGGCGACCTTGACGAAATAACCCATGATCGGCGCCGCATGCAGATCGGCCAGGGTCAGCTGGTCGCCCAGCAGCCACGGCCCTGGCGCTTTCAGCGAGGCAAGCGTCTGAAGCGCTTTGCTTGCCTGCGAAAGCCCGCTGGCGATCAGCGCCTCGTCGGGCGCTTCTTTCTCCAGCCGCTCGACGGCGACATCCCAGACCATCGACCTGTAGGCATAGGCGTCGAGCATGCCGATGATCTGGTTCATGGTTGCGCGGCGGCGAGGCTCCCTCGGCTGCAAGCTCGGCCCGTCAAATGATTCGTCTACATATCTGGCGATCGCACTCGTCTCGAAGAGCCGAAAGCCTTCATGCTCGAAGGCCGGGATGCGACCGAAGGGGTGGTGCTCGAAATACCAGGCAGGAATGCCATCAGTGGCAAAGACATCGACCGGCACAAGCTCGTGGTCGACGCCTTTTTCCGCGAGCACGAGGCGGACGATGCGCACATAGACGCTGTAGTCCGCCCCATAGACGATGGGCTTGCTCATGCTAGCCCTCCTGGACCTCGACAGGTCAGGCCATCGCCTTCTGCAGGTTCTCGTCTATCTTGTCTAGGAAACCGGTGGTCGAAAGCCAGGGCTGGTCGGGGCCGATCAGCAGCGACAAGTCCTTGGTCATGAAGCCGGATTCGACGGTCTGGATGCAGACCCGTTCCAGCGTTTCGGAGAAACGCTTCAACTCGGCATTGTCGTCGAGCTTGGCGCGGTGGGCGAGGCCTCGCGTCCAGGCGAAGATCGAGGCGATCGAATTGGTCGAGGTTTCCTCGCCCTTCTGGTGCTGGCGATAGTGGCGGGTGACGGTGCCGTGCGCGGCTTCGGCTTCCACCGTCTTGCCGTCCGGCGTCATCAGCACCGAGGTCATCAGGCCGAGCGAGCCAAAACCCTGCGCAACCGTGTCGGACTGGACGTCGCCGTCATAGTTCTTGCAGGCCCAGACATAGCCGCCCGACCATTTCAGGCTGGAAGCCACCATGTCGTCGATCAGGCGATGCTCGTACCACAGCTTCTTCGACTTGAACTCGGCTTCGAATTCGGCCTCGTAGACCTCCTGGAAAATGTCCTTGAAGCGGCCGTCATAGGCCTTGAGGATGGTGTTCTTGGTCGACAGATAGACCGGATAGTTGCGCAGCAGGCCGTAATTCAGCGAGGCGCGGGCGAATTCGCGGATCGAGTCGTCGAGATTGTACATGGCCATGGCGACACCGGCGCCCGGCGCGTCGTAGACATCGTGCTCGATCACCTTGCCATCCTCGCCGACGAACTTGATCGTCAGCTTGCCCTTGCCGGGAAAGCGGAAATCGGTGGCGCGGTACTGGTCGCCGAAGGCGTGGCGGCCGACGATGATCGGCTTGGTCCAGCCGGGCACGAGCCGCGGCACGTTCTTCATGATGATCGGCTCGCGGAAGATGGTGCCGCCGAGGATGTTGCGGATTGTGCCGTTCGGCGACTTCCACATCTTCTTCAGCTTGAATTCCTCGACGCGCTGCTCGTCGGGGGTGATGGTCGCGCATTTCACGCCGACGCCGTATTTCTTGATGGCGTTGGCCGAATCGATGGTCACCTGGTCATTGGTGGCGTCGCGATGCTCGATACCGAGGTCGTAATATTCGAGCTTCAGGTCGAGGTAGGGGTGGATCAGCTTGTCCTTGATGAACTGCCAGATGATGCGGGTCATCTCGTCGCCGTCGAGTTCGACGACCGGGTTCGCCACCTTTATTTTCGCCATGGAAAAAATGCCTCGTTGCTGGGAAATGGGATGGCCTTGCCCGCATCGCGTTCGGCCGGGGGATGCCGCCCGTATATCAAAGCGTTTTTGACCGCGCAAACGGCTATCGGTCACGAATGTGAGGCACGACCGCCGTCATTTGCGAATGCTTCATTTTCGCGGCCGAATATGGCAGGGACGCTGAAATGCCGCAAACAGCAGTTCATTGACAATCATGCCCATCATCGAAGATCGCGATAATACTGCAGACGCCGGCCCGGCGATCATCCTCGTCGAGCCGCAGCTCGGCGAGAACATCGGCATGGTCGCTCGCGCCATGGCCAATTTCGGTCTGTCGGAGCTGCGTCTCGTCAACCCTCGTGACGGTTGGCCGAGCGAGAAGGCACGCGCGGCGGCCAGTCGCGCCGATCATGTCATCGATGCCGTCACCGTCTTCGACGATCTGGCCTCCGCGCTCGCCGACCTGAACTTTGTTTTCGCCACCACGGCCAGGCAGCGCGACGGCTTCAAAGCCGTGCGCGGGCCGGTGGAAGCGGGCAGGATGCTGCGGGCCCGTCACGCAATGGGCCAGCGCACCGGCATCCTGTTCGGACGCGAACGCTTCGGCCTCTACAATGACGAGGTCGGCCTTGCCGACGAGATCGTGACCTTCCCGGTGGATCCTGATTTCTCCTCGCTCAACATCGCCCAGGCCGCGCTGCTGATGTCCTATGAATGGATGAAGTCAGGCTTGGAAGACGAGACCAAGACCAATTTTTCCGGCCCGAATATGAAGCCGGCGAGCAAGGAAGAACTGCACGGCCTGTTCGCCTATCTCGAAGGCGCCTTGGAAGCGCGCGGCTATTTCCGGCCGGCCCCGAAGAAGCCGAAGATGGTGGACAATCTGCGCGCAGTGCTGACACGTCCCGGATTTGCCGAACCGGAGCTCAAGGTGCTGCGCGGCATCATCTCGTCGCTCGACCGATTTTCGCCGGCGATGCCGCGCGGCGATGGTTCCCCGGGTGACGATCCAAGACGATTGCCCGCGGCCGCCGCGCGCGCCCGCAAGGCGGAAGGCAATCGCCTGGCTGATACCGGCAAGGACGACGACATACCGCCGCTCGGCGGAAAGGGAACCGACAATGACTGAGCGGCCGATCCTGATGTTCGATTCGGGCATAGGCGGGCTCACCGTGCTGCGCGAGGCGCGCGTGCTGATGCCCGATCGCCGCTTCATCTATGTCGCCGACGACGCCGCTTTCCCCTATGGCGCCTGGGAGGAGCCGGCCCTCAACGCCCATATCCTCGGCCTTTTCGGCGCGCTGCTGGAAAAATTCCAGCCCGAGATTTCGGTCATCCCCTGCAACACCGCGTCGACGCTGGTGATCGACGCGCTGCGCGAGAAATTCCCGGGCCATCCCTTTGTCGGGACGGTGCCGGCGATCAAGCCGGCGGCGGAGCGCACGCGCTCCGGGCTGGTCTCGGTGCTGGCGACGCCCGGCACGGTCAAGCGTCAATACACGCGCGACCTGATCAGCAAATGGGCGCAGAAATGCCACGTGCGGCTCGTCGGCTCGGACCGGCTGGCGCCGCTGGCCGAGATTTACATGCGCGAGGGGTTCGTCGACGAGGAGATCGTGCGCCAGGAGATCGCGCCATGCTTTGTCGAGAAGGACGGCGCCCGCACCGATATCGTCGTGCTCGGCTGCACGCACTATCCGTTCCTGGCCAATCGCATGCGCAAGACCGCGCCCTGGCCGGTCGATTGGATCGACCCGGCCGAAGCGATCGCCCGTCGCGCCATGTCGCTGCTTGCACCGGTCGACGGGCCGCTGCCGGTGGGTGAGCCTGACATTGCCGTCTTCACCTCCGGCAAGATGGACTTCGCCACCAGCCGGCTCATGCAGGGCTTTGGCCTGACGGTCGCCTGATATCCGGAACATTGGTTGGCTCGATGCGTTTTCCCCTCAGGCAATGAAGAGAGAAACAGCCATGCCATCCACCTCGAAAGCCCAGCAGAAAGCCGCTGGCGCCGCTCTGTCGGCCAAGCGCGGCGAGACGAAGAAGGGCGAACTCAAAGGCGCTTCCAAGGGAATGTACGAATCGATGAGTGAAAAGCAGCTCGAGGAATTCGCCGAGACGAAGCGCAAGGGCCTGCCGGAAAAGAAATCGAAGCATTGACGTCAGGCACGCCCTTCGCAGGGATGACTAGGACGACAAGGTCGTTCGCGGGAACGCGAGACGGAACCAAAAAAGCCCGCAGCTAAAGCGCGGCCTTTGAAACGTCGGTCGCCTGAGCCGAACCGGAAGCCTAGCCGCAAGCTTGACACCGGCTAAATCTCCGTTTAATCAGCGCGCCAACACCGGGCCGCAACGCCCGGTGGTTTTCTTTATGTGCGCAAGATGCGTGGAAACTCAATTCTACTATCTTGTTTGAACTGACGTGTCCCGTGGGTTTTCCGCCGCGTTGCGTGGGAAAATCCTGTCAGGTCTCGAAAACGGAGGCCAGAGGAGGGCGCGTTTCCTTCACCCGGACCATGAGGTTCCGGGTGTGTTGTTATGAAAAAGGGAATGCGATGAGCAAGCGCGAATCCGCGAAGTACAAGATCGACCGCCGTCTTGGCGAAAATATCTGGGGCCGCCCGAAGTCCCCGGTCAACAAGCGTGAATACGGCCCCGGCCAGCATGGCCAGCGCCGCAAGGGCAAGCTTTCCGATTTCGGCCTGCAGCTGCGCGCCAAGCAGAAGCTGAAGGGTCACTATGGCGACGTTTCGGAAAAGCAGTTCCGCAAGGTCTATGAAGAGGCGGATCGCCGCAAGGGCGACACCTCGGAGAACCTGATCGGCCTGCTCGAGTCGCGTCTCGACGCCGTCGTCTACCGCGCCAAGTTCGTGCCGACCATTTTCGCCGCCCGCCAGTTCGTCAACCACGGCCACGTCAACGTCAACGGCAAGCGCGTCAACATCGGCTCGTACCGCTGCAAGCCGGGCGATGTCGTCGAAGTCCGCGAAAAGTCGAAGCAGCTGGTCATCGTTCTGGAAGCGGTCGGTCTCGCCGAGCGCGACGTGCCGGACTATATCGAAGCCGATCACAACAAGATGGTCGCGACCTTCTCGCGCATCCCCGGCCTGGCGGACGTTCCGTTCGCCGTGCAGATGGAACCGAACCTGGTCGTCGAATTCTATTCGCGCTAAAACGGGCGCGTTTTGCGATACCATTCAAGGCCGCCCATCGAGGCGGCCTTTTCTTTGTCGGCCATGTCCGCTAATTCCGAGCGCAACGAAGCGCCGGACAGTCGTTGCTCCCGGATTTTGGAACTGACGCCATGAACATGCTGCCAGACGCCGAATCGCTTGAACCGGCCAGCGACATCGAGGGCGGCTTCCATCCGCTGTTTGCCGATGTGCCGTCCTCGGTCGAGTTCAACAAATTGCGCAAGCGGCTGCTGCGGCTGACCCGGCAGGCAATCGAGGATTTCTCGATGGTGAAGCCCGGTCAGCGCTGGCTGGTAGCGCTGTCGGGCGGCAAGGATTCCTACGGTCTACTCGCCGTTCTGCTCGACCTCAAATGGCGCGGACTGCTGCCGGTCGATCTTCTGGCCTGCAATCTCGATCAGGGCCAGCCGAATTTCCCCAAACATATCCTGCCGGACTATCTCGACAAATACGGCATTGCGCACCTTATCGAATATCAGGACACCTATTCCGTCGTCACCGACAAGCTGCCCGCGGGCAGCACCTATTGCTCGTTGTGTTCGCGGCTCAGGCGCGGCCATCTCTATCGCATCGCGCGCGAGGAGGGGTGCTCGGCGCTGGTGCTCGGCCATCATCGCGAGGACATTCTCGAGACCTTCTTCATGAACCTGTTCCATGGCGGGCGTCTCGCCGCCATGCCGCCAAAGCTGCTCAACGACGACGGCGACGTCATGGTGTTGCGGCCGTTGAGCTACTGCGCCGAGGTCGACCTCGAAAAATTCGCTGCCGCGATGCAGTTCCCGATCATTCCCTGCGATCTCTGCGGCAGCCAGGAAGGTCTCCAGCGCAACGCCATGAAGGCCATGCTCGGGGATATCGAAAAGCGCATGCCCGGCCGCAAGGACACGATGCTGCGCGCGCTGTCGAACAGCAGGCCATCGCATCTGCTCGACAGAAGGCTGTTCGATTTCGCCGCGCTCAATGAGGCCCTCAGCACAAGGCAAGCCGATGACATTTGACGATAGTGCGATCGACTGGCTCGCTGACCTTCTGTCCGACGCTGCAAAGGCCGAGATCATGCCGCGCTTTCGCAGGCTGGGCGAGGGCGACATCCGGCAGAAGACCTCGGCCGCCGACCTGGTGACGGAAGCCGACGTCAATGCCGAGCGGCTCATCACCGCGCGGCTGCGCGAGCGTTATCCCCAGTCGATGGTCGTCGGCGAGGAGGCCTGTTCCGACAATCCGGCGCTGTTGAATGGGTTGGGTGATGCTGATCTGGCTTTCGTCATCGACCCGGTGGACGGCACTTTCAACTTCGCCTCCGGCGTGCCGCTGTTCGGCGTCATGCTGGCGGTCGTGGTCAAGGGCGAGACTGTTGCCGGCATCATCCACGATCCCGTCGGCAAGGACTGGCTGATCGGCGCCAAGGGCGCCGGCAGTCATATCCGGCATGCGCATGGCGGCATCGAAAGGGTGCATGTCGTGGCACCCGCGCCGATCTCGGAAATGACAGGCTCGGTCTCCTGGCAATATATGCCCGAGCCCGAGCGGTCGCGGCTGGCGCGCAACCAGACGAAGATCCTGTCGCAGTTCGCCTATCGCTGCGCGGCGCACGAATACCGTCTGCTGGCCAGCGGTCATGCCCATTTCGTCGTCTACAACAAGCTGATGCCATGGGACCATCTGGCTGGCGTGCTGATCCATGCCGAGGCTGGAGGCCATGCCGCGCGATTCGACGGCAGCGCCTATCTGCCCTCGCATGTCGGCGGCGGCCTGCTTGTCGCGCCCGATCGCGAAAGCTGGCACGAATTGCGCCGCGAGCTTTGGGCGCAATAGGATCATTTCCTAGCCAGTGCTTTGTATCGGTGGTGGCCAGCGAAAGAGCGATGCAATCTCACGCAGATCCGGAGGCTCTCGAATGAAACCTCGGTTCGCAATTGTCGCGGCGGTTCTTGCCGCCGCCTTGTTTGCCAGCTCCCACGAAGCAAGATCGCAAGAGCGCAGCTGTCGCAGTTCCGATCCCATCGACACGATAAAAGAGATGTCGGACGCTATTTATGCTTGTTGGAAGCCGCCACCCGGAACCGCCGGCATGTCGCTGACGCTGCGGTTCTCGCTTCGCCGCAACGGCACGCTGATTGGCAAGCCTCGCGCCACATATTCCGAGCTGGGGACCGATCCCCAGCTCAGCCGGGCCTTCGTGGCGTCAATCCTCAAGGCACTCGACGAGGCTCTGCCATTGCCTTTTTCGGACAGCATGGGCGGAGCCATCGCGGGGCGTATGCTTGCCCCTCGCTTCACCGCGGCCCTTGAAGGTGCGTCCTGATGCATGTCGCCCAAAAGTGGCCCCGGGACGACGACACGCACAAAAACGACAATTCAGTGCAAATCGGTGATGTGCCCTGAAACGGGTGGGTTCTGCGGCTGGAACATCTTGCCGCGCTCGGCAATGAAAATCATCAGCAGCGCCGCAACCGAGACGCTGCAGAAGCCGGCGGCCAGCGGCGTCACCGTGCCGTTGAAGGCCTGGCCGATCAGCGTGCCGAGAATGCCGCCGAGAAAGGTCTGCATGAAGCCCAGGATGGACGACGCCGTGCCGGCCAGTTGGCCGAGCGGCTCCATGGCCAACGCATTGAAATTCGCGCCGAGCGCGCCGAACGGGAGCATGGCGCAGGCAAAGAAGGTGATGAACAGCCAGAGCGGCATCTTCATTTCCAGCGAAATGACCAGCCAGGCAAGGCTGATGACCAGGAACAGCAGCAGCGCGCTCTGCGACAGGCGGCGCATACCGATACGGCCGACAAGGCGCGAGTTCAGAAAATTGGAGAAAGCAAGCACGCCCGCAACCCCGGCGAAGATGACCGGGAACATCTCGCCGACATTGAATATGTCGACATAGATCTGCTGCGCCGAGGCGATGAAGCCGAACATGGCGCCGAAAATGAAGGTGCTGGCGAAGGCATAGCAGATTGCAATGCGGTTGGTGAGCACGATGCGAAACCCGCCGAGGATGGAGTTGACGGTCAGCGGCCGGCGATGTTCGGGATGCAATGTTTCAGGCAGGCGCAGCAGCGACCAAGCCGAGACAATAAGCGCACCGACGGCCATGGTGACGAAGATCCAGTGCCAGGTCGCAAACAGCATGATGAACTGGCCGATGCCGGGAGCAATGACCGGGATCGCCATGAACACCATGAAGATCAGTGACATCACCTCGGCCATGCGCCGGCCGTCGAACGTATCGCGCACGATCGAGACGGCGATGACGCGGGTCGCTGCCGCACCAATGCCTTGCACGGCCCGGCACAGCAGAAGTGTTTCAAAGCTGGGTGCAACGGCGGCCGCCGCGGCCGCGGCGACATAGACCACCAGCCCGGCGACCAGCGGCGCGCGACGGCCGAAGCGATCCGAGATCGGCCCGAAGAACAGCTGGCCGCCGCCGAAGCCCAGAATATAGGCGGTGATTACATATTGCCGGTGGTTTTCGTTCTCGACGCCGAGCGAGGCGCCGATCTGCTGCAGAGCCGGCAGCATGATGTCGATGGCCAGCGAGTTCAGCGCCATCAGCGCGGCGCACAGCGCGATGAACTCCCAGCGTGGAATGGGCAGTACCGATTGCGGCGCTGATTTTGGCTGGTCCACGGCAAGTCCGATCTTTCAAACGAAAATGCGCCGGCGGGCCGGCGCATTGGCTCGTCTCGGTCCTGCATACAGGACATATGTCGAGGTGGGGTTGCCCTGGCGTTTGGTGCGCGTTGCCTAAAATTGTGTGGCGGTTTTAGGCGGACGACAGGCACGAAAGACAGCGGTCAGGCGGCGCCTTTGACGCCGACGCCCTTTTCGACAAGGAAAGTCTGAAGTTCGCCCGCCTGGAACATCTCGCGGATGATATCGCAGCCGCCGACGAATTCACCCTTGACGTAGAGCTGCGGGATCGTCGGCCAGTTGGAATATTCCTTGATGCCCTGGCGCAGTTCGGCCGAAGTCAGCACGTCGACGCCTTTGTAGTCGGCGCCGATATAGTCGAGGATCTGGACGACCTGGCCGGAAAATCCGCATTGCGGGAAACCGGGCGTGCCCTTCATGAAAAGGACGACGTCGTTGCCCTTCACTTCGTTGTCGATGTAGTCGTTGATACCGCTCATGGAATATCCTTTCCCGCCTGTGGGAGTCAGGCTCGAAACATTTCCCTTCAAATAAACCCAACGATTGCTCGAAACAAGACTTTAGCCGTGCCGTGGCTGAAATGGCGCAAAGGATGGGCTGGGTTGGGCCAAGCGGTTCTCTCGACACTGATTCGCGTCGTTGCGGTTGTTCCGGTGCGGATCAGTCGGGAACGCTGGTCTGTAGCGCCAACGCGTGCAGCACGCCGCCCATATTGCCCTTCAGCGCGTCATAGACCATCTGGTGCTGCTGCACGCGGCTTTTCCCCCGGAAGCTTTCGGCCACCACCTCGGCCGCATAATGGTCACCGTCACCGGCAAGATCGCGAATTGTCACCTTGGCGTCCGGAATGCCTTCCTTGATCAGTTTTTCGATGTCGTGGGCATCCATTGCCATGGCAGAATCCTGTTTCGAGCGGCCGGTAGCCGGCCATGAGACGAGAGTCGGGCGAGCCTAAAGCCTTTCCGGTCCGGATTGAAGCCGTTCTATCCCGCCAAAGGCAAGACGGTCCGAGAACCACAGGGAAGACCTAGGCCGGTGGGCTTGCTTCATCCTCGACAGCGTCCTCGCGTGTCGAGAAGGCGCGGCCAAGGCTGAAGGCCAGCACATAGAGGGGAACGTTGATAACCAGGCTGACAATGGGAAGATAACTCGTCATCTGCCAGAGAGGCGAGAAGAACGGTTGGCCGTAGCCGTCGCAGATCAGCGAGGAGCCGTACTCCCACAGCGCCCCTATGACGGCCGCGCAGGCAAAAAGCTTGATGCAGGTGACGATATGCCTCGCCCGTTCCGGATCCGGGAAAAGGCGGCCCCAAAGCACTAGGCAGATGATCGGGATCGCGTAGATGAGGTTCTGCGTGGCGAGCATCGGGATGGCGCCATTGGCCGCGGCAAGAAACTGCGCGCGCGTTTCCAGCTGGGGGCAAACCTCGCTTGAGGTCGTCGACAGCAGGAAAAAGACGAACGGCCCAAGGAACCAGAAGAAGAACAGCGACGGCCAGAAGACGACTGCAAGCAGCGCCCGGGCAGCCAGTCCGGTCAACTGGCCTGGTCCATGAAGCGCGGGAACCAGCCTTCGTGGGCCCCGGTCAATTCGCTGACCGGGATTGCCCGCGCCTCGCCAAGCTTCAGTACACTGCCGCCGGTCGAGCCGATCCACGGCGCGAAAATGCCGAGTTCGCTCTGCTGCTTGCGGATGGCGTCCCATTCTTCGCCATGCGGGTCGATCGACAGCGTCAGCAGATAACGGCCCTGATCCTCACCGAACCAGACCGGGATCGGATCGGTGCCGACAAGTCCTGGGACAGTGGCGCCGATGCCGGACGCCATCGCCATTTCGGCCAAAGCCACCGCGATGCCGCCATCGGACACATCATGGGCCGCCGTGACGATGCCGGACGCGATGAGCGCGCGCACATGGTCACCGACGCGCTTTTCATGATCGAGGTCGACCGGCGGCGGCGGGCCATCCGTGCGGCCGTGGATGTCCCTGAAATAGACCGACTGGCCAAGATGCGTTCCCCAGGAGGCCGGCGCGCCGACCAGCAGGATCATCTGGCCTTGCGCGGCAAAGCCGGTCCGCACCATCTTAGACCAGTCGGCGATCAGACCGACGCCGCCGATGGTCGGTGTCGGCAGAATGCCCTGGCCGTTGGTCTCGTTGTAGAGCGAGACGTTGCCGGAGACGATCGGGAAGCCGAGCGCGCGGCAGGCCTCGCCGATGCCTTTCACCGCGCCGACCAATTGCCCCATGATCTCGGGCCGTTCCGGATTGCCGAAATTGAGATTGTCGGTGGCGGCCAGTGGCAAGGCGCCGGTGGCGGTCAAATTGCGCCAGCATTCGGCCACCGCTTGCTTGCCGCCCTCATAGGGGTCGGCCTCGCAATAGCGCGGCGTCACGTCGGACGAGAAAGCGAGCGCCTTGGTGGGATGGCCTTCGACGCGAACCACACCGGCATCGCCGCCGGGAAGCTGCAGCGAATTGCCCTGGATCAGCGTGTCGTATTGCTCCCAGACCCAGCGGCGCGAGGAAAGATCCGGTCCGCCGAGCAGCTTCAGGAGCGCATCGGCAACATCGGCCTGCGGGACGTCGTTGGCGGCCAGCGGCGCCGGCTTCTTCGGCTCGACCCATGGCCGGTCATATTCCGGTGCCTTGTCGCCGAGATCCTTGATCGGCAGGTCGGCGACCTCGTCGCCCTGGTGCAGGACGCGGAAGCGCAGATCGTCGGTGGTCTTGCCGACGATGGCGAAGTCGAGCCCCCATTTGTGGAAGATCGCCTCGGCTTCCTTTTCCTTCTCGGGGCGCAGCACCATCAGCATGCGCTCCTGGCTTTCCGAAAGCATCATTTCATAGGCGCTCATGCGCTCCTCGCGCACCGGCACCTTGTCGAGATCGAGCTCGATGCCGAGACCGCCCTTGGCGCCCATCTCGACCGCCGAGCAGGTGAGGCCGGCCGCACCCATGTCCTGGATGGCGATGACGGCGCCCGAGGCCATCAGTTCGAGGCACGCTTCCAGCAGGCACTTTTCGGTGAAAGGGTCGCCGACCTGCACGGTCGGGCGCTTCTCGTCGATCTTGTCGTCGAATTCAGCCGACGCCATCGTGGCGCCGCCGACGCCGTCGCGGCCGGTCTTGGCGCCGAGATAGACGACCGGCAGGCCGACGCCCTTGGCTTCCGACAGGAAGATGGCGTCTGTCTTGGCTATGCCGGCCGCGAAAGCGTTGACCAGGATGTTGCCGTTGTAGCGGGCGTCGAAATTGACCTCGCCGCCGACCGTCGGCACGCCGAAGGCGTTGCCATAGCCGCCGACGCCGGAAACCACGCCGCTGACCAGATGCCGCGTTTTGGGATGGTCAGGCGCGCCGAAGCGCAGTGCATTCATCGCCGCGATCGGTCGCGCGCCCATGGTGAACACGTCGCGCAATATGCCGCCGACGCCGGTCGCCGCACCCTGGTAGGGCTCGATATAGGACGGGTGGTTGTGGCTCTCCATCTTGAAGACGACGCAGTCGCCGTCGCCGATGTCGACCACGCCGGCATTCTCGCCCGGACCCTGGATCACCTGCGGGCCGGTGGTCGGCAGCGTGCGCAGCCACTTCTTCGAGGATTTGTAGGAGCAGTGCTCGTTCCACATCGCCGAGAAGATGCCAAGTTCGGTAAAGCTCGGCTCGCGGCCAACGAGGTCGAGGATGCGCTGATACTCGTCGGGCTTCAGCCCGTGCGCGGCGATGAGCTCGGGGGTGATCGGCACGGAATTGGAAATGGTCATGGGCGGCGATTTTTATCCGGGGCGCGTTGGGATTTTGAGTCCCGTCTTATCGCAAGCTTGGGAGCCAATACACCCATCGGATGCTGAAAAACAACGGAAAGCTACAAGGCGATGACGGGTGCGACGAGATCGCGGCTTTGGTCCGGCCATCGATCCGCGCGTAGCGGCAGTCGTGGGGGAACGTTGTATCTGTTCGCGAGATGCTTCTTCACCGCCATTGGGGAACGGGATGACATCCCGGCCGTTAGGTCTCCAACCAATCAGGAGATTTGGACCATGGCCACCAAGCAAGGCAAGAAAGACAATCGCCTCTCGGACAAGGAGGCTATGCATATCGCGGAGACCACCGACGTTTCGCCTGGGCAGGCCAAGGAGCTGGCCGAGAAGCACGGGAAAGACAAGGCCGAGAAGGAAGCCAAGAACTTCAAGGCAGAGGGCTGATCCTGAGAGCTAGGTTTTACGGGCTGCTCTGCGCCAAGCCGGCGCTTCAGAAATGAAGGGCGCGTCAGTCGCGAGCTGGCTCAGGAGAAGCTGTCGTAGCCGGCACGGCCTTCCTCGAGAAGTCGCCGTATCACCGCAACGCCTTCGGCGATGTCCTTGCGCTGCCGTGGTTGCGAAACGCCGAAGCGAACGCCATGGAAAACCTGCTCGGAACGGCCGGCCTTGAACTCGTCCTCGTCGTCGATCAGCACGTCATGCTCAAGGCAGGCGTTCTTGAAGGTGCCGGAGAGCCAGGGGTCGGGCAGGGTCAGCCAGACAAAGGGCACCCTGTCATGTGACTTGAACGCGAAGCCCGCCAAAGTCTCGCGCACGATCGCTATGCGGGCTCGGATTTCGGCGATGCTGCGCCCGCGTATCTCGTCCGCCCGGCCCGACAGCACCAGCCTTGTATTCACCTCCGCCAGCAGGAAGGGCATGCCGCCGGTCATCATCTTGTGGGCGACGCGGATGCGGTGACGATAGGCAGGCGGGCAGGAAAGCCAGCCGCCGCGCACACCCGCCGCGACCGACTTCGACAGACCACCGGCGACGATGGTGCGTTCAGGGGCATATTCGGCCAGCAACGGTGTCGGATCGTCGGTCAAATTGCCGTAGAGATCGTCCTCGATGAGGACGACATTGTATTCGCGTGCGACACGCGCGATTGCTTCGCGGCGCGCCGCCGACAAGGTCACCAGCGTCGGGTTTTGCGCCGTCGGCATCAGGAAGATCATCCTGGGATGCTTTTGCGCGCAGACGCGCTCGAAATCCTGCGGGTCGAGGCCCTCGTCGTCAGACGCCACCAGCGCGGTGCGCCGGCCGATCAGCCCGGCGCTACGGGAAATCTGCGAGTAGGTGAGGTGCTCGAAGGCGACATAATCGCCGGGCGTGGTCAGCGCTGCGATTGCCGCCATCACCGCGGCGTGGGTGCCGAGCGTGGGGACGATGGCGTCGGCATTTGGGCGAAACGAATTGCGCGACAGCCAGCGGGCGCCGGCTTCGTACCAGCGGTCGGGGAAATCTCGCGTGTAGCTTGAAATCTCATGCGGATGGTCCTGTGCCGTGCGCGACAGGACATCGGCGATATCAGCGCCCTGACCGACGTCTGCCGCTGCCGTGCTGTCGAAACGCAGTTTGCCGCGCGGTGCATCGATATGGCGAGTGCCTTCGCCGCCGGCGTCCGGCGCCGGAAAATTCGGCTTCGCGCCATCGGCGCGCTGGCCGAGAACATAGGTTCCACGCCCGACTTCGCCGCTCACCAGCCCGCGCTCGCGCAGCAATTGATAGGCCCGGCCGACCGTGCCGACGGTGGTGCCGATGTCGTAGGCGAGGTCGCGTTGCGGCGGCAGCTTTGCTCCGGCATCGATCACGCCCCGATCGATATCCGTTTCGATCGAATCCGCCAGGCGCTGATAAAGCGGGCCGGAGCCGGCGGTGAGATCTGGAAGCCAATTTGTCATGGTGACAATTTTGTATATTGCGCCGAATTATGAGTCAATACATATCAGTATTGCGTCAAAAACGGGTGCAATTTGGAATTCCGGTAGAGAGAAAATGAATACAATCGCTACAATCCGTCATTCGAGAGCCGAATCGTCAGGCCAATCGGCACGCCCATCGGGCCAAAGCGGTTTTGTCAGCCGTCTGGTGCGCGTGGTCAGGTCGCTGGCAAAATCGATCGATCATCTGCTGGAGCGTCGGCGCAGCAGGTTGGCGCTGCTGGAAATGACCGATGACCAACTCAAGGATATCGGCGTCTCGCGCTGCGATGCCCACCGCGAGAGTATCAGGCCGTTCTGGGACTGACCCGGTTTTTGGGGAAGACCATGGTCCAAAAAGGAAATGCGGACCGATCGAAGATCCGCATAGCCCTAACGGACGCTCGATGCCCTGGTGCGCGCAACGCCATGATCCGCAAGGATGGCGACCACGCCCAGCACGATAAAAAGTCCGGTGATGGCCGCCGCTGAGATGGCGACGCTGGCCGCGCCGTTCTTGGCGACGTCTAGGAACGGGTAGGGCACCTCGCCGGCAAGCGGCGCCCGCGCCAGCGCATAGATCAGATAGGCGACGGGATAGAGCACCCACCAGGAAATGTCGCTCCACCGCGTCCGACCGTCGGCGCCTGATATCAGCCACCACAGCACGAACAGCACCGGCGTCACATAATGCAGCAGGACGTCGGAGAACAGGAACAGTCCTCGCGGCTGCCAAAGCTGTGCCAGAACCGTGGCGTAGATGATGAAGACCAGCGCGATCGAAACGGCAACGCCAGCCCGCATCCGCGTCCCGGCGAAGGCCGGCAGCCATGCATAGCCGGTGGACGACAGCAGCGAGGTGTACACCAGCACGGCGCCGATGTTGGTCAGGATGGTGAAGAAGCTGAGAACGAAAATGATGGAGCCGAGCAGGCCGCGGCCTGCTTCCATCGACGCCGGAATGCTGATGCAGAACTGCAGGATGAGCCCGGCCAGGCCAATGACCAGACCCGCTATCCGCAGAAAGCGGCCCATGGCTAGGCGGTCGCGGCGCAGGCCGGATTGCCGGCTTGCCAGCGGGCGATGTCCGAGCCGATGCGGGCGCCGAGCGGATCGTTCATCAGCGGCCCGAACACGTCGACGCGGCTTGAATTGCCTTGCGCCTGTACGACCAGCAACGGTTTGCCGCCATAGTGCTTGGCCGGCACCAGCAGGAAACGCGGCGTGCCGCTGAACGAATTCAGTTCATTGGCCATCTGATACTGCTTGAAGGCCGGGTCCTTGCTGGCGATCCAGCATTTATGGGCTGATATCGCCACTTGTTCCATGGCCAGCAACGCCGCACTTTTGCCTGACGGGACCGGCGTGCTTTTCGGGGTCGATTGGCAGGATGCCAGCGCGAAACCCGCGGCGGCAACCAGCGCCATCGTCTTGTTCCTGGTCAAGCGGCCCCCATCTCAAGCTCGGACAGAAAGTTCTCTAGGCCGTCGGTCATCTCGCCCCAGACCCGCGACAATGCCGGATGCTGCGAGGCGATCTGCTCATAGGCGTCGAATTTGGGATAGAAGTCGAGCAGGTCGTGGCGTCCTGTCATGGCGCGGAAATTGTTGAAGATGAACCGCGTCGGCGTCACCCAGGCGTCGGCGAAACTGATGTCGTCACCGAGCGCGAAGGGCCCTTGCGCCATGCGCTCCTCGATCGCCGCCAGTCCATGGTGCAAGCGGACGAACTGGGCGTCGATCTCGGCACTGTTTCGCTTCGGCATGGAATGAAGCTCGAAAAGCTTCATCATCGGGGTCAGCACATCGAGATCGGTGATGCGGGCGAACATGCGCACCAGCGCGCGGTCCTTGGAGTCCGGCGGCAGCAGCGCCGGTTCCGGAAATCGCTCTTCGAGATACTCGGCGATGACCACCGATTCGACGATCGTTTCGCCAGAGCCGGTGATCAGCACCGGAATCCGGTTCATCGGCGAGATGGCGCGAAATTGTTCCGGGATGGGAAAGCCGGGCGGTGGCGCGATGATCTTGAGCGGCACGTCCTTGATGTAGGCCAGCGCCCGCACGATCGACGAATAGGGCGACAACGGCCGCGAATAGAGTTTCATGACCGTTTTTCTCCCCCATAAAGCGGACTTGCCCCGACAAAGAGACAGGAATGTCCGGCTGTTTTCAAGACGCTCGCCTAGATGATTTCAGGCGGCAATGCCAAGCGCACTTTCGAACAGTCCACGGCCGTCGGTACCGCCATGGGCTGCTTCGATCAGGTTTTCCGGGTGCGGCATCAGGCCGAGCACATTGCCGCGGTCGTTGATGATGCCGGCAATGTCGTTGATCGAGCCGTTGGGATTGGTGCCGTCCGCATAGCGGAACACCACCTGGCCTTCGCCTTCGAGACGGGCAAGCGTGTCGGCGTCGGCGAAATAATTGCCGTCATGATGCGCAACCGGCGTGCGGATGATCTGGCCTGGCTGGTAGCGGCGGGTGAACATGGTGTTGGCGTTGGTGATCTCAAGCTTCACTTGCCGGCAGACGAATTTCAGCGAGGTGTTGCGCATCAAGGCGCCCGGCAGCAGGCCGGCCTCGACCAGGATCTGGAAACCGTTGCAGACGCCGATGACCGTCACGCCCGCAGCTGCCTTTTCGGCGACCGCCCGCATGACCGGCATGCGCGCCGCGATCGCGCCGCAGCGCAGATAATCGCCGAAGGAAAAGCCGCCCGGAATGGCGATCAGGTCGACATCCGGGATTTCGGTATCGGTCTGCCAGACAGTGACCGGCGGCTTTCCGGAAATCTTGGTCAGCGCCGCGATCATGTCGCGGTCTCGGTTGAGGCCAGGCAGGAGGACGACGGCTGATTTCATTTGGGTTCGTAAGGCCTCTGTGCTTCGGCGAGTTCTCGCAGATCAAGACGTCTATCTATGCGTTCAAGGCGCTCATCCTGACGGGCGAGAATGCCATAGACGTTATGGATATCGCTTTGCGTGGCCACCATGTGGCCCCGCATCACATTCAATTCCCGTTTCGTCTCGGAAACGTCCTGACGAAGCTCACCGATGTCGTGATGCACACGCTTGAGAAGCTCGAACATCAATTCATTCGTGACTTCCGCCATAGCGCCTCCGGTACAACCTCAGGTAATGGCTACACTATAGTTCTCAATCACCGTGTTCGCCAACAGCTTGTCGCACATCGCCTTGAGATCCGCCTCGGCCTTGGCCTTATCGCTTTCCGCCAGTTCGACGTCGAACACCTTGCCCTGCCGCACCGCGCCGACACCGCCGAAGCCCAATCCGGACAGGGCATGTTCGATCGCCTTGCCTTGCGGGTCGAGCACGCCGTTCTTGAGGGTGACGGTAATGCGGGCCTTGATCACGCTGGACATGCTCCTGTTCGAATGTCGGTCTTAGTGCGGCTTGCCTTTGATGCCTTCGGTCGAGGCGACGAGCACCGGGCCGGTCGGGCGCGGCGGCTCGTTCTCGTTCATGATACCGAGGCGACGGGCAACTTCCTGATAGGCTTCGACGAGGCCGCCCATGTCGCGGCGGAAGCGGTCCTTGTCGAGCTTGTCATGTGTCGCCACGTCCCACAGGCGGCAGGAATCCGGCGAAATCTCGTCGGCGACGACGATGCGCATCATGTCGCCCTCGAACAGGCGGCCGCATTCGATCTTGAAGTCGACGAGCTGGATGCCGACGCCCATGAACAGGCCGGAGAGGAAGTCGTTGACGCGGATGGCCAGCGCCATGACGTCGTCGATCTCCTGCGGGCTCGCCCAGCCGAACGCGGTGATGTGCTCTTCCGACACCATCGGATCGTCGAGCGCGTCTGCCTTGTAGTAGAATTCGATGATCGAACGCGGCAAAACGGTGCCTTCCTCGATGCCGAGGCGCTTGGACAGCGAACCGGCGGCGACATTGCGCACGACGATTTCGAGCGGAATGATCTCGACTTCCTTGATCAGCTGCTCGCGCATATTGAGCCGGCGGATGAAGTGGGTCGGGATGCCCATGCGGTTGAGGTGGTTGAAGATGTGTTCGGAAATACGGTTGTTGAGCACACCCTTGCCGTCGACGACTTCATGCTTCTTCTTGTTGAACGCGGTTGCGTCGTCCTTGAAGAACTGGATGAGCGTACCCGGCTCGGGTCCCTCATAGAGGATCTTGGCCTTGCCTTCATAAATGCGGCGGCGATTTTTCATCTGATTTTTTCTCTGGGGTTCCGGACAGGCGGTATCAGACCATTTCCTGTCCGTCTGCCTGAAATAGTGCGGCTACGGTAGGGTTCAATGCCGGGTCTATCCCAATCGCAACATTTGCTCAATCGGCAAATCCTTCCAATCAACCGCTTTCGGGACTGAAATGCCGCAGCGCAGCATGCAACGAAGCGTATTGACCGGCCCGCGACCTTTTGGTTTGTGCTTTAGCAACACACATATCCACCGCCAACGAATCGAATTTGACCCGGAGGGACGCCATGAGCAGCATGAAAGACCGCGAAGAGGGCTTTGAGCGCAAGTTTGCTTTCGACGAGGAACTTCGGTTCAAGGCCGCGGCGCGTCGCAACAAGGCGCTCGGCCTGTGGGCCGCCGAAAAGCTCGGAAAGTCCGGCACCGACGCCGACGCCTATGCCAGGGAAGTGGTTGTTTCCGACATCGAGGAAGCCGGCGACCACGACGTGTTCCGCAAGATCCGCAAGGATTTCGATGCGGCCGGCGTAGACCAGTCGGACCATCAGATCCGCCGCACCATGGACGAGTTGATGGCGCAGGCGATCGAGGAGATCAAGAACACCTGATCCGGCCGAAGCAGGTTCCGCAAAAGTGTCCTACGGTTTTGCGACGAAGACCCTGCGACAGACCAAAGAATGACTGGACCAATCGACCGCCCGGTCTATCCGGGCGGTTTTTCTTTGCCTTTGCCGCGGTTTCCGGCTGAAACTGCCGACATTAACAAGGAAGCGATCAGATGTCCCTGAAGTCTCGTCTTGCGGCCGATGAAACGCTGTTCACCGCATGGTCCGGCGTGCCGGATGCCCTGACCGTCGAAATCGTCGCCAAGCAGGGTTTTGATGCGGTCACGCTCGACATGCAGCATGGCGGCCATCACGAGGACAGCGTGCTGCGTGGGCTGGTGCCGGTGCTCGCTGCCGGCAAGCCGGCGCTGGTGCGCATTCCCGTCGGCCGTTTCGACATGGCAAGCCGCGCGCTCGATTTTGGCGCCGAGGCGGTCATCGCGCCGATGGTCAATTCGGTGGCTGACGCCAAACTGTTCGCCGCCGCCATGAAATACCCGCCGCTCGGCGAGCGTTCCTGGGGCCCAACCTACGCTTTTCCACGCCACGGCAAGGGCGACCAGGCGGAATGGCTGCGCGACAGCAACCAGCGCACAATGGCCTTCGCCATGGTCGAGACGCGCGCCGCCCTCGATGCGCTCGATGGCATTCTCGACACGCCCGGCATCGACGGTATTTTCCTCGGCCCGTCGGATTTCTCGATCGCCTGGAGCAATGGCTCCACGGTCGATTCGACGCTGGAAAGCATGATGGAGACAGTGGCGTCGGTCGCCGAGCGCACCCGCAAGGCCGGCAAACATGCGGCGATCTATGTTGTCGACCCGGCAATTGCAGGCCGTGTCGTGTCGATGGGCTACCGCCTGCTGGCCATAGGTTCGGAACACGCGCTGATTGGGCTCGGTGCAAAAGCCCTGATCAACAGCGTCAGGGATTCGATCGGCTCCTGAGGAAGTTCAGGCCTTCAGGTCCGTCAGGAATTTGGCGAAGGTCATCGAGCCTTCGGGCCACGGACCAAAGCCCGAATCCGCGTTGAGGTGACCCGTCTCGCCGGCATCGACGAACAGCGAACCCCATGCTCGGGCAATGTCCTCGGCGACATCGAAGGCGCAGAACGGATCGTTGCGGCTGGCGATCACGATGGACGGAAAGGGCAGCGGCTCGCGCGGGTAGGGGCCGAAGGTCATCAGGTGCCTCGGCCTGATCTCGGGATTGGCGACATCGGGCGGCGCCACGAAGAAGGCCCCGGCGACCTGCTTGCGGAACCGCGGGATGGCTTGCACCGCCGTGGCGACGCCGAGCGAGTGCGCCACCAGCACGACCGGCCTCTCGGCCTCGTTGACCGCCTTGGCAACATTGTCCGTCCAGTCGTCGCGCACCGGCTTCGACCACTCCGCCTGCTCAACCCTGCGCGCCGTCGACAGCTTCGACTGCCAGCGGCTCTGCCAATGGTCGGGGCCGGAATTGGTGTAGCCCGGCACGATGAGAATATCTGCTTCCTTGACTTTCATGGCGCTGAGATAGCGAGCCGCGTCGCTTCGTGCAACGGGTCATGAACAGCGCTCTTGATCATAATAGTGAACACGATGTTCGCTTCTTCGCGTCTTGTGTGAACGATGCCGATGGACGATCTGTGGTCAGGAAAAGAAACAGCCGTGGGCGGAAACCCTGACACGGCATACAATGATTGGCGGCGCGGACTTTTTGCCTTGGGAATTTCACCGCAGCCGGCCAAACGGAGCATTTGATGAGTGAACTGCCCTTTGCCGCCACCACGCCGGTCAGCGTTGCCCGCGTTGGGTTGAAAGCGCGCGATGCTGAAAGCCTCGCGGCCTACTATCGTAGCGTCGTCGGCTTGCGGGAATTGAGCCGTGCCGACGGGGCGATCACGCTGGGCGCAGCCAACCGTCCGTTGCTGGTCCTTGAGGCAGATGCTTCGGCCAAGCCGGATGATCCGCGCAGCGCCGGCCTGTTCCACACCGCCTTCCTGCTGCCCAGCCGCGCCGATCTCGGCCGCTGGATCAACCACGCCATCGCCGGCAAGATCACCATCGAAGGGGCTTCCGACCATCTGGTCAGCGAGGCGCTGTACCTGACCGATCCCGAAGGCAACGGCATCGAGATCTATGCCGACCGCCGTCCGCAGGACTGGAAGTGGAATGGCGACAAGATTGCCATGGCGACAGAGCGGCTGAACATTCCGTCGGTCGTTGCCGAAGTGCCGGCGGGTGACGTCGGCTGGCAGGGCGCGCCGGAAAACAGCATCGTCGGCCATGTCCACCTGCGGGTGGGCCGGCCGGAAGACGCCGAGGCCTGGTGGAACCAGGAATTCGGCTTCGACACGGTGGCCAAATATGGCGGCCAGGCGGTGTTCCTGTCCTCCGGCGGCTACCACCACCACATCGGCGCCAACGCCTGGCAGAGTTCGGGCGCCGGCCGCCGCGATCCGAGCAGATCCGGTCTGGCCTGGGTCGAAATGCGTTCGGACAATGTGACCAGCCCGATAACCCGCGAAGATCCCTGGGGCACGGTCATCAGGACTGTTCCCGGCAAAGCCTGATCGCCATCGAGCGCGTCTTTCTCCCCGTCACTATACGGGGAGAAATGCCCGGCAGGGCAATGAGGGGCAGCGCCAAGGTCGTGAAATTGTCAAAGCCTGAATGGGCGCGATCGTCGCTAAAGTCAGCGCTGCCCCTTGTATCTGCACAGGGATGATTTTGTGCGATGGAAGCGACTGAGCCTCGGGCTGGATGGCCATCCGGCCCGAGGCTTGGCGAAGTCGCCCGTTACCCCTGCGGCTACAACCGTGGATGAGCCTGGGATCTTCGCCTTCGTCACGCACGACCGAATAGTCGCTTGGCTCCAATCGCACGCACAAGGCAGGTTACCGTGAACAAGACCCTCTGTGGAATAGATATTTCGAAAGACTGGCTCGACGCCCATATCGAGCCGATCGGAACGGCAAACCGTTTCGCCAACGATGCGGCGGGCATCGCCGATCTGGCCGCCTGGTGTCAGGCCAATGGCGTCGATCTCGTCGTCATGGAAGCCAGCGGCGGCTACGAGCGCCTGGCCTTCCTGCTGTTGTGGGAGATGGGTCAGCCCTGCGGCATGGCCAATGCAAGGAGCGTTCGCTACTTCGCCGAGGCAATGGGCTTCCTGGAGAAGACCGACCGGATCGACGCCGCCGTCATCGCCCGTTATGGGCAGGTCAAGCGGTTGCAGCCAACGCCGCCGCCGAGCGTGGCCCAACAACGGCTCAAGGCGCTGGTCGCCCGGCTTTCCCAGGTCACCGGCGACCTCACCATCCAGAAGCAGCGCCGCAGCGCGGCTCGCGATGCCGAGACCATCATCAGCCTCGACGAGGTTATTGCTCTGCTCAAGCGCCAGAGCCGCCGGCTCGAAGGCGAGATCGCCTCGCTGATCGACGACGATCCCTTGTGGGCATGCCTCGACCAGGCCTTCCGCTCGCTCAAGGGCGTCGCCTCGCGCACCGTGGCCCGCCTCATGGCCGAGCTGCCCGAGATCGGCATCCTCTCCAACAAGGCCATCGCCAAGCTCGCGGGCCTCGCGCCGATCGCCAATGATAGTGGCAAGCGCAGTGGCCGCCGGTCGGTGCGCGGCGGTCGCGAAGGCCCGCGCTCCATCCTCTTCCTCGTTGCCCGCACCGTCGCCAGATACGATCCTCACCTTGCTGCCTTCCATCAACGGTTGCAGGACGCAGGAAAGGAGAAAATGGTCATCCGCATCGCGCTCGCCCGCAAGCTGCTCGTCATTCTCAATGCAAAAGCACGCGACGCGCGCATCGATTTCGCAAATGCAGCTTGACACCCCAGATAGTCGCTCATCCGCCTGCCGGCACCTTCTCCCCGTATAGTGACGGGGAGAAGGAAAGCTCGTCTCAGGCTTCGCCGAACACCCGCTTGAAGATCGTGTCGACGTGCTTGGTGTGATAGCCTAGGTCGAATTTCTCGCGGATTTCAGCTTCCGGTAGCGCTGCGGTCACTTCCTTGTCGGCGAGCAATTCTTCAAGGAAATCAGCGCCTTGCTCCCATACCTTCATGGCGTTGCGCTGCACCAGCCGGTAAGAGTCTTCGCGCGACAGGCCGGCCTGCGTCAGCGCCAGCATGACGCGCTGCGAATGCACGAGACCGCGGAACTTGTTCATGTTCTTCAGCATGTTGTCGGGATAGACAAGCAGCTTGTCGATGACGCCGGTCAATCGTGACAGCGCGAAATCGAGCGTCACCGTGGCGTCCGGCCCGATCATGCGCTCGACCGAGGAGTGCGAGATGTCGCGCTCGTGCCAGAGCGCCACATTCTCCATCGCCGGCAGTGCCATGGAGCGGACCATCCGGGCAAGGCCGGTGAGGTTTTCGGTCAGCACCGGGTTGCGCTTGTGCGGCATTGCCGAAGAGCCTTTCTGGCCCGGCGAAAAATACTCCTCCGCTTCCAGCACTTCGGTGCGCTGCAGCTGCCGGATCTCGATCGACAGCCGTTCGATCGACGAGGCGATGACGCCGAGCGTGGCGAAGAACATGGCGTGACGGTCGCGCGGGATCACTTGCGTAGAGACCGGCTCGGGCTTCAGGCCAAGCTTTGCCGCCACATGTTCCTCGACATAGGGGTCGATGTTGGCGAAGGTGCCGACCGCGCCCGATATCGCGCAGGTGGCGATGTCTTCGCGCGCATGCACCAGCCGCTCGCGGCAGCGCGAGAACTCGGCATAGGCCTGCGCCAGCTTGACGCCGAAGGTGGTCGGCTCGGCATGGATGCCGTGGCTGCGGCCGATGGTGACGGTGTCCTTGTGCTCGAACGCGCGGCGCTTGAGGGCCGCGAGCAGGCCATCGATGTCGGCGAGCAGGATGTCGCTGGCGCGGGTAAGCTGCACGGCAAAGCAGGTGTCGAGCACGTCAGACGAGGTCATGCCCTGGTGGATGAAGCGGGCGTCCGGCCCGACGAATTCGGCAAGATGGGTGAGGAAGGCAATGACGTCATGCTTGGTGACGCGCTCGATCTCGTCGATCGCCTCAACATCGAATTTCGCAGCACTGCCCTTTTCCCAGATGGTTTTTGCGGCTTCCCTGGGGATGACGCCGAGTTCCGCCAGCGCGTCGCACGCATAGGCCTCGATCTCGAACCAGATGCGGAACCGGGTCTCGGGCGACCAGATGGCGACCATTTCCGGCCGGGAATAGCGAGGGATCATCGGTCAGTCCTGACGTATCGAGAGGTTTGCCCGCGTCCTAACAGAGGCGAGCAAAATGCTCAACGCCGCTGGCGCGCAAACCAGACGCTCGCGGCAAACAGGGCCACGAAACCAAGCGGAAAGTAGAGCCGGATGCCCAGCACGACGAACTGGTAGAGCGCAATCAACGTCGTGAAGACGAACTGGAGGGCCCAGGTGTAGGTAAAGGCAGGTGCATGCCACTCCGCATAGTAGGAGCGGTACTGCAGCGCAAACAGCCCAGCGGTCAGGCCGACCGTCGCGGCGGTGAGGCACACGAACGCCGCCGCGAAGGCGACTTCCCAGCGCCTGCCCTGCGAGACCAGCTTCGCGGCAAACAGGCCAATCGGAAAGGCCAGCCCAGCTCCCACAGCGAAAAGCAAGGTGACAATGCGGATTTTCGCCGGGGTCTCCCAGTTGTCCAAGAACAGGGTGACGAGCGCGCTGGCCCCCATCGTCACCGCCCATAACAAGGCGCCGATAAGCGCGGTGCGAAGTTCCGGTATCGCGCGGCGAAGGCGGCTCAGGGCGCGGTCGCGCCTAGCGGGTTGAACAGGGGATGTCACAGGCGGCCGGTCACCGCGATCCAGCGAAAGTCCGGTCCCTCGAAGCCGTATTGGCGCACCGCGATCAGCACCGCGTAGGCGCTCAGACTGTCCATTGAAAAGGTTTGCACGGCGCCGATGCGATAGCCGTTCGGGCAACCCCGGCTTTTCGGTATCGCCTTGTCCTCATGCAGCAGCTTGGTGGCGCCGCCATCCTGCGCTTCGATACGCAGCAAGCGAAAGCCGTTGATTTCGCCCTGGCTTTCGCAGCCTTCGGTGTTGTTCATGCCCATCTCGTCCAGGCGGAACTCGAGTGGTTGGTCGACGGCTGAGAAGATCGGGCGCGGGTTGACAGCCATCCGGTGCGGATCGGCCGAAAGCTCGGTCACCGGGTTGAAACCCGCTGTTATGCCGCGGTTGGCGCTCAGCTCGGCCTGACCGACAATGGCTTCGCCCTTTTGCCGGGCCTGAAGGCGCGCCACATCCAGCTGGGCGTTCTCGTCTTCGAGCCGGACCCGGATCGGGGTGCCCTTGAGAAAGCTGTCGGTGCTGGTGTCGATATAATAGCGGTTGGCATAGGGAAAGCCCGATCCGTCCTGCACGCCATATTCCTCGAAAGCGAAGACGCTGCCGTCCTTGGTGAACCCCAGGATTTCAAGTTCGGCGACATCGCCGGCACGGGCAGCGATCGATGTCGCAAACTGTGCAAGCAAGCAAACGGCAAACAGAAAGAGCATTCGCATCGGTTTCTTCACCCTCAGCCGCGATCGTCTCAATCCCCTACCACGACGAAATCAAAACGTCGTGCAGTGCGAAAGCCGATGCATCCAATCGGCCCGTCATTTGTTATCGTCGGCAGTCCCAATGGAGAACCACCATGACCGACACCAGCAAAATTCGTGAGCATATGGAAGTCGTCGGCGCCGATGGCGTGCATATCGGCACCGTCGACAAGGTCGACGGCCAGCGCATCAAGCTGACCAAGGCCGATAGCGGCGAGGGTACTCACAGGGGCCATCACCATTATGTTCCCGTGAGCCTGATTGCGGAGGTCGACGGCAACAAGGTGTGGCTGTCCGCGAATTCCGATGTCGCGGTGACCTTCGAGGAAGAAAAGTCCGATCGGGTATGATCGAGGGCCTCTGTCTATCCCAAACGCGATGACCAGACCGGAAACAGATCGTTTTCGGCCGGCGTCGCGGCAAACACGCCGCGGCTGATGGCGCGCGCCATCGTGGCGCCGGCCGCGGCATAGAGGTCGATTGCCGCGTCGGCGGTGAGTTCGATGCCGCTCGTCCCTGTTGCCAGCGCGAATACCAGGTCGCCATCGGCCGGCGTGTGCGTCGGCCAGATGGCGCGCACGAAGCCGTCATGCGCCGAGATTGCCAGGCGCTTTGCGGCAGCCTTGGTGAGAACCGCGTCCGTGGCGATGACGGCGATGGTGGTGTTGCCGCCGGCCTCCATTTGTCTGCCCTTATGCTTGTCGCGGTATTTCAGCAGGATCCGCTTCGCGTCGTCCGGCATCGGCGAGGGATAGCCGAGCCCGCCGAACTCGTCGCCGATTTCGAACGGCGCCGCCCAGAAATGGCGGGTTCGGGTTATGGTCACCGAGCCGGTCGGATTGACGCCGGCCAGCGCACCGATGGTTATGCCACTGTCCAGTAGCGTCGAAGCCGAGCCGAGGCCGCCCTTCAACCCCGAAGTCAGCGCACCCGTGCCGGCGCCGATGGTGCCGAGCTCGAAATCGGCAGCGGCCTTTTGCGCTGCTTCATAGCCAAGTTCGCGGTAGGGTGGATAAAGGCCCCAATCCTTGTCGCCGCCGTTGCGCAGGTCGAACAGGATCGCCGACGGCACGATCGGCACGCGAAAGCCACCGACCTCAAGGCCGATGCCGCGTTCACGCAGCGCCGCCTGCACGCCCGATGCCGCGTCGAGGCCGAAAGCCGAACCGCCCGAAAGCACCACGGCGTGCACCACATCGACCGAATTGTGCGGTTCGAGCAGGTCGGTCTCGCGGGTGCCCGGCGCACCTCCCAGGATCTGAACGCCGGCCACCGTCGGTCCATCGCAAAGCACGGTCGTGACGCCGGACTTCAGCCTGGCGTCGGACGCGTTGCCGACGCGCAGTCCGGCGACGTCGGTGATCAGGTTGCGCGGGCCGGTGCGAAACATCAGTTGCTTTCCAAAGGCGCAAAGCGCGTGCCGTCGAAGCGGAAGACGCGGTAGGGGCCCTGGCTGAGGTCGCCTTTCGCGTCGAAGCGGATCGGCCCGATCGCAGTGGTGAAATCCTGTCCGGTCAGGGCCTCGGTCAGCGGCTTGCCCGAGGCTTCGGAAAAGCCTGACGCCGCCTTGGCGATCTCGACCGCCGCGTAGGCGGGCAGCGTATAACCGTCAGGCACGACCTTCTGCGTGGCAAAGGCCGACAATACTTTGGGGTCGGCGACTTCGGCCCATTCCGGCGGTGCGATCATCAATGTGCCCACGGCATAGGGCACATCGCCGAGCGGTGTGCGGAGGTTCTCCCCGCCGGCAAAGACGATGCCCGCCTGGAGCCGTGCGGCATCGCGGCCCATGATGGCGATGTCGTCACCGTCGCCGCCGGCGAACACATGAGTGGCGCCGGCTTTCTTCAGCCGGCCGATCATGCCGATCTGGTTGTCGAGCTGTGGCCGGAACGTGTCGACGAATACCGGTTTCAGCGCTGCCTGCTCGGCGGCCGCCCGCAACGTCTCGGCGATTTCGCGGCCATAGATGGTGCCGTCGTCGATGACGGCGAACAACTCGTTTTGCCACAGACGGGTGAGGGTGGAGGCGACGGCGTTGCGCTCATCGTCGCCGCGTGGCCCGAGGCGATAGACCGGCCAGCCGGTCTTGGCGCGGCGGTCGGTCAGGCTTTCAGTTCGCACGCCAACGGTAATGACTGGAACGTTGGCATCCTTCAGGATCGGCATCGCCGCCTCGATCGCCTCGGTGCACAGGAATCCGACCACGACATTGACCTTGGCCGCGACGAATTCCCTGGCCGCGGCAGCGCCGCCGTCGGCGGTACAGGCGTCATCCACGATCTTGAGTTCCATGCCGTTCGCTTCGGCCGCCTGACCGGTACCGGCCTCGATCTGCTTGCCGAGAATGGCCGATGGTCCAGACAGGGGCGCTGAGACGCCAACCAACAGCGTCTGGGCATTCGCACCACTGGCCAGAAACAGCCAGGATAGTGCCGCTATTGTTCTAGTCCTGGGTCGCATTCGAGCGATGAGGTCCTCTGTGCCGGTCTTATGCTGCTGGCACCTACTTACCGCCAAGACCTAAAGGCTGCCCGACCTTGGTGCAACACGCGAATTTCGGGATATGGCTCAAGCACTTCGCTTGTGGCGGGCTATGTATGGCCATATATGTCGGTGGGATCCTGACCATGGAAAATATACGGTGCTGAAGAAGAACGACATTGGGCCGCAGGCCTACCGCGACGCGATGAGCCATTTTGCCGGCCATGTCCATGTTGTCACCACCGATGGGCCGGCCGGCAAGCGCGGCGCGACGGTGATCGCGGCCTGTTCCGTCTCGGACACGCCCCCAATCATTCTGGTCTGCCTCAACCGTGAAAATCCCAAGAATGAGCCGTTCGTAAAAAACGGCAGATTTGCCTTGAACACCCTGGCTTCGCATCAGGAGCCGCTGTCGGTCGGGTTTTCCGGCATGACCGGCCTGCCGGTCGAGGAGCGTTTCGCGCTCGGCGAATGGGACCTGATCTCGACCGGCGCGCCGACGCTGAAGGGCGCGCTCGCCGTGTTCGACTGCGAACTGATCGACACCAAGGACCTCGCCACCCATCGTGTGCTTTTTGGCAAGGTGACAGGCCTGCGGATGGGCGATAATTTGCGGCCGCTGATCTACCACGCTCGCGGCTACCACGTTCTGGAAAGCGGAGCGCCGGCGTTCACGGAGAAAGAATGACCGAGCTGAAACCGCGCGCCGCGCCGCGGACGATCGACGAGACGCTCGATCTCCTGACCGGCGCGGACTATGTGGCGGACCGGTCGCTGGCGACCGTGCTGTTCCTGTCGTTGCGCATGAAGCGGCCGCTGTTCCTCGAGGGCGAGGCCGGCGTCGGCAAGACCGAGATCGCCAAGGTGCTGGCGCAGGCGCTCGGCCGCCGGCTGATCCGCCTGCAGTGCTATGAAGGCCTCGACGTCTCGTCTGCCGTCTATGAGTGGAACTATGCCGCGCAGATGATCGAGATCCGCATGGAGGAGGCGGCCGGCAAGGTCGAGCGCTCCGCCATGGAGCGCAACGTCTTCTCCGAAAAATACCTGATCCGCCGCCCGGTGCTCGATGCGCTGACCGGCAAGGCGGGGGCTGCTCCGGTTTTCCTGATCGACGAGCTCGATCGCACCGACGAGGCGTTCGAAGCTTTCCTGCTCGAAATCCTGTCCGACTTCCAGGTCACGGTGCCTGAACTCGGCACCATCAAGGCGGAAGAGCCGCCGATCGTCATCATCACCACCAACCGTACCCGCGAAATCCACGACGCGCTGAAACGGCGCTGCCTCTATCATTGGGTCGACTATCCCAATGCCGAGCGCGAACTGGAAATCGTGCGCCGCAAGGTGCCGCAGGCCAATCAACGGCTTTCGGCCGAAGTGGTCTCCTTCATCCAGAAGCTGCGCCAGATCGAGCTGTTCAAGGTGCCGGGTGTCGCCGAGACCATCGACTGGGCCGGCGCGCTGACCGAGCTCGACAAGGTGGCGCTCGATCCTGAAACCGTCTCCGACACGATCGGCGTGCTGCTGAAATATCAGGACGACATTGCCCGTATCGAACAGGGCGAAGGCCGGCGCATCCTCAACGAGGTGAAGGCCGAGCTTTCGGCAGCGGAGTAGGCGATGCCGAACCAGGAGCCGAAAGAAGCGAAGGCCGACGGGCGGATCGCCGACAACATCGTCTATTTCGCCCGCATTCTGCGCAAGTCCGGCATGAGGGTCGGGCCGGCTTCGGTCAAGGACGCCATCGAGGCGGTGCTGGTCGCCGGCATCGGCTCGCGGGATGATTTCTACTGGACCCTGCACGCCGTGCTGGTGTCGCGGCACGAGGACCACGCCACTTTCGACGAAGCCTTCCGGCTGTTCTGGAAATCGCGCGAGCTGATTGAAAAGATGCTGGCGATGTTTTCGCCGGTGGCGCCTGATGTCAGGGAGAAGCAGAAGCCGCGCGCCGCCGAGAACCGTGTCAGCCAGGCGATGTTCGAAGGCCATCAGAAGAACCAGCCGGCCCAGGAAATTCCCGAGATCGAGGTCGACGCCCGCTTCACTTTTTCCGGCAATGAGGTGCTGCGCGGCAAGGACTTTGCCCAGATGAATGCGGCCGAGATGGCTGACGCCAAGAAGGCGATCGCCCAGTTGCGGCTGCCTTTCGACATGGTGCGGACGCGGCGTTTCAAGGCCGATGCGCATGGCCGTCGCGTCGATCCGCGCGCCATGATGCGCTCAGCGGCGCGCACCGGCGGTGAACTGATCCTGCCGAAATTCCGCTCAGCTCGCGAGGTTCATCCGCCGCTGGTTGTGCTGGCCGACATTTCCGGCTCGATGAGCCAGTACACGCGCATTTTCCTGCATTTCCTGCATGCGCTGACGGAAAAACGCCGGCGTGTGCACACGTTCGTTTTCGGCACCCGGCTCACCAACCTGACCCGGCAGATGCGTCATCGCGACCCCGATGCCGCCCTTGCCGATTGTTCGACGGCGGTCAGGGACTGGTCGGGAGGCACCCGCATCGGCGACACGCTGGCCGAGTTCAACCTGATATGGTCGCGGCGCGTGCTGGGGCAGGGCGCGGTCGTGCTTCTGATCACCGACGGACTGGAGCGCGACGATGTCGCCGGACTGTCGGAGGAAATGGAGCGCCTGCACAAATCCTGCCGGCGGCTGATCTGGCTGAACCCGCTGCTGCGCTTCGACGGTTTCCAGGCGCGCGCCCGCGGCGTCAAGGCGATGCTGCCGCATGTCGACGAGTTTCGCTCGGTGCACAATCTCGACGCGCTGGCCGATCTCTGCGCGTCGCTGGACAAGAAGTCGGCACAATCCGTTGATCCGCGCCGATGGCTGGAAGCTGGCGCGAGGCACGCCGCATAGCCATATGTTTGCCAGTTCTTTAGGAAAAACAGACCCTGAGAGAAGCAACGATGAGCGACAGCATTTATCTAGATGAGGCCCGCGACCCCTTGATCATCGCGGAGGGCTGGATGAAGGACGGCAAGGACGTGGCCATCGCGACAGTGGTCGAGACGTGGGGATCAGCGCCTCGCCCCGTAGGCAGCCATCTGGTCATCGATGCGGACGGCAATTTCCAGGGCTCCGTTTCGGGCGGATGCGTCGAAGGCGCGGTGGTGACCGAGGCCATCGACGTCATCGACAGCGGCAAGGCCCGGATGCTGGAGTTCGGTGTTGCCGACGAAACCGCCTGGCAGGTCGGCCTGTCCTGTGGCGGCCGCATCAAGGTCTATGTGGAAAGACTGGGCTGATCTCGGATGGATCCCTATGCCTTAAGAACTTTGAACGCCGAACGCCGTGCACGCCGCGCGGCGATCCTTGTCACCGACCTTGGTGATGGCCGCGACCGCATCGTGCGCGAGGGCGATCAGCTCGCCGGCGATCTCGGCGCCGCGATCGCCAGGACGTTCCGCACTGGCAATTCCGGTTCGGTCGAAGCCGAGGGGCGAACCTTCTTTCTCAATGCGCACCTGCCACAGCCGCGTCTGGTCGTCATTGGCGCTGTCCATATCAGCCAGGCGCTGGCGCCGATGGCGAAAATCGCCGGCTACCCCGTGGAGATCATCGATCCCCGCACCGCTTTCGCCACCCCGGACCGCTTTCCCGACGTGGCGCTCCATGCCGAATGGCCGGAGGATGTGCTGAAGCGCCAGCCGCTCGACAGCTACACCGCAGTTGCCGCCGTCACCCATGATCCGAAGATCGATGATTTCGCCCTGAAGGCCGCACTCGACGCCAACTGCTTCTATGTCGGAGCGCTCGGCAGCAGGAAGACGCATGCCAAGCGTGTCGAGCGCCTGCTGGCGCTGGGCGCAACCGCCGACCAGATCGGCCGCATCCACGCTCCGATCGGACTCGACATAGGTGCTGCCAGCCCGGCCGAGATCGCGGTTGCGGTGCTGGCGCAAGCGATCCGCGCCTTCCGCTCGCGCGGTGTGGAAGCCAAAGGCGCGGCGGCGTGAAGTTCGGATCGATCCCGATCGAGGCGGCTGAAGGCGCGGTGCTCGCGCATGCCACCACCGCTGGCGAGCGGCGCTTCCGCAAGGCGCACAGACTAAGCGCCGAAGACGTGGCGCTGCTGCGGGTCGCCGGTATTTCCGAGGTCGTTGCGGCCGTGCTGGCTGCCGACGACCTCGGCGAGGATGCCGCCGCGCTGGCGATCGCTGACAGCATGACCTTTCGCGGCATCGGGGCCAGGTCGGCCGCGACCGGGCGGGTCAATCTCCATGCCAACGCATCGGGCATTTTCACGGTCGATGCTGCTGTCATCGACGCTATCAATGCCATCGATCCGGCCATCACCATCGCCACGCTGGCGCAGCATGCGCCGGTCGAGAAAGGCCAGATGGTCGCGACCGTGAAGATTATTCCGTTCGCGGTCAGTTCGGCGCTGGTCGAAGCCGCGACAAAAATCTGTGCCGGCGGCGAGATCTTTGCCGTCAATGCCTACCAGGCGATGCGTGTCGGCGTCATCCAGACGGTTCTGCCGGGCATCAAGCCTGGAGTGCTGGACAAGACGCTGCGCGTCACCGAAGCCCGGCTGGCGCGCACCGGCGGCAGGCTGACGGCGGAGCGCCGCACGCCGCATGAAATCGCACCGGTGGCGGAAGCCGCGGCGTCGCTGGCGCGCGACAACGACATGGTGGTGATCTTCGGCGCCTCGGCAATGAGCGATTTCGCCGATGTCGTTCCAGCCGCCATCGAGAGGGCGGGCGGTACTGTCATCCGCGCGGGCATGCCGGTCGATCCCGGCAATCTGCTGGTGCTCGGCACACTCGATGGCAAGCGCGTCATCGGCGCGCCCGGCTGCGCCCGCAGCCCCAAGGAGAACGGCTTCGACTGGGTGCTGGATCGGTTGATCGCTGGCCTTGATGTGACCGCCAAGGATATCGCCGGCATGGGGGTCGGCGGGCTGCTGATGGAAATCCCGACGCGGCCGCAGCCGCGCGAACCGCTGCCGGCCAAAAGCCAGCTTAAGGTCGGCATCGTGCTGCTGGCGGCTGGCCGGTCGAGCCGCATGGGTGGACCGAACAAGCTGCTGGCGCTGTTCGATGGCAAGCCGCTGGTGCGCCGCACCGCCGAGCGGGCGTTCGGCTCGAAGGCGTCTAGCACGATTGTCGTCACCGGCCACCAGCGCGAGCGGGTGCGCGCGGCGCTGGCGGGCCTCGACGTGACCTTCGCCGACAATCCCGATTTTAGCGAAGGCCTGTCCACCTCGCTGAAAACCGGCATTGCCTATCTGCCGGAAGACTCCGCCGGTGTAATGATCGTTCTCGGCGACATGCCGGGTATCGCGTCCGATGACCTCGACAGGTTGATCGATGCCTTCCGCAAGGCCGGCGGCAATTCGGTGGTCCGCGCCTCACATAATGGCAAACGCGGCAACCCGGTGCTTTTGCCGCGTTCGCTGTTCCCGGCGATCGCCCATCTCGAAGGCGATACCGGCGCACGCCATCTGGTCGAGACCGAAGGGCTCGATGTCATCGATGTCGAGATCGGTGCGGCGGCGTCTGTCGATGTCGACACACGCGAGGCGCTGGAAGGCGCCGGCGGCGTGCTGCAGGATTGACAAACCCAAGCCGAATTACGCATGCCTTGGGCATGGCTACTCGCTTCCTTCCCTCTGCGTTTGCGCTTTTACCCCCCTCTGGCCTGCCGGCCATCTCCCCCTCAAGGGGGGAGATCGGCAGCTTCGATGGCGGCGTCCATCTTGCAACTTTGGAGATTGGCGAAAGCCGAAGGCGCATCCAATCTCCCCCCTTGAGGGGGAGATGGCCGGCAGGTCAGAGGGGGGCGGTCACGCTCCATGCCTTTCTGATTTCGATATTTTTCTTGTTTTCTGCCGGTTACGCCACCGCTCTCGAACTAAAGCCCTTCAAGGACGATCTCTTCGCCTATCCGGCCACGCTGTCGTCCGACACCGATGGCGCCTACACCGTCATCGACTATCGCGAGATGCGCGACATCAACCAGCGTGACCAGGTCCCGGAGCGCCGGGTGCACGCCCAATACACCGACACCGGCGTTCGCAAGGTGCAGCAGGATCTGCTCTTGAAGACCGATGCCGGCGATGTCAGGCATATTGCCGTCGGCAAGACCGAGGGCGCCGGCATCATCGTGCTTTACCTGCACGGGCAGGGCGGCAGCCGCAAGCAGGGCGTCGACGACTTCACTTTCGGCGGTAATTTCAACCGGCTCAAGAACCTGATGGCCGGCAATGGTGGCCTCTATCTCAGCCCGGACTTTTCCGATTTCGGCGACACCGGCGCGGCGCAGGTCGCGGCCCTGATCAATCACTATGCCGAGCAATCGCCGGGCGCGAAGATCTTCGTCGCCTGTGGCTCGATGGGCGGCGCCCTGTGCTGGAAGCTTGCCGCCCGCAACGATACCGGCCGGCGCATCAACGGGCTGCTGCTGCTCGGCTCGCTATGGGACGAGAGTTTCCTGGCAAGCCCCGCCTTCCGGCGCCATGTCCCGATCTTCTTCGGGCAAGGCAGCCATGACGTGGTTTTCCCCGTGGGAAAGCAGGAAGCGTTCTTCCGCTCGATCATCGCCAAATCGAAAGCCTATCCCTATCCGACGCGTTTCGTCCGTTTCGAGACCGGCACCCATGGCACCCCGATCCGCATGATCGATTGGCGCGGCACGCTCAACTGGATGCTGTCCAAGGCGCCCTGATGCATATCGGCCAAAGTGCAGTGGGTTTGGCGATCATGGCCCGGCCGATATCCTCTTGCTGGTGTAGGCTGATGATCCAACAGCTCGGAAGCACGACGATGGACGCTCGCCCCTTCAATATCCAGATTCCGAACGAACGACTTGAGGATCTCCAAGACCGTCTTCACGCAACGCGATGGCCAGTTCCGCTAATCGAAACAGGCTGGAACGATGGGGCCGACCTGCCGCTCATGGAGCGCCTTGCGGACTACTGGCGAGATCGCTTCGACTGGAGAGCGCAAGAGGCGCGGCTGAACCGGCTGCCGCAATATCTGGCTAGGGTGAACAACCTGGATGTCCATTTTGTCCACCAGCCAGGCACCGGACCGGCGCCGCTGCCGCTGATCATCACGCATGGCTGGCCCGGTTCCTTCATCGAAATGGGAACACATCATTCCATTGCTGACGGACCCATCTGCCCATGGTGGTGACCCAGCCGACGCTTTCCACGTCGTGGTTCCCTCCTTGCCCGGATACGGCTTCTCGCAGGCGCCGACGGAACCAGGCTTCCACTCCGGCCGCATCGCGGAGCTATGGGTGCAGTTGATGTGCGGGCTCGGCTATGACCGCTTCGCTTGCCAGGGCGGCGACATCGGCGCGGGCGTCTCCGCCTGGATGGCACGGCTCCGTCCTGAAAACGTGCTTGGCGTCCACGTCAATTACATTCCCGGGAGCTATCGGCCGCCCTTGGGTGCAGCTCAGCCACCTGTCACCGTTGAGGAACAGGCCTTTCTGGACAAGGCTGCGGCCTGGACGGCAACGGAGGGTGCCTATGCCCATCTGCAGGGCACGAAGCCTCAGACGCTCGCTTATGCGCTGACTGACTCGCCGGTCGGTCTCGCGGCCTGGATGATCGAGAAGTTCCGTTCCTGGAGCGATTGCGACGGTGACGTGGAACGCGCCTTTGGCATGGACGCGCTCCTTACGGACGTTTCTCTCTACTGGTTCACCAATGCGCTCACCTCGTCCTTGCGGCTCTACAAGGAGAATCGGCTCTCCCCTCTTGCGTTCAAGGCTCCGGAACGCGTTTCGCCGCCGCTTGGGGTAGCGCTTTTCCCCCGCGAGTTGCCAATGCCGCCGCGCTCCTGGGTGGCGAGGGGTCTTCGACGTGCAGCGATGGACGCCGATGCCGCGAGGCGGCCATTTCGCTGCACTGGAGGAGCCGAATCTTCTGGTCCAGGACATTCGCGCCTTCTTTCGGCCGATGCGTTCGCGGCCTGAATCGAGAAGGTGAAAGCGAAGGACGGGTCGAACGCGGCGTTCTTGATTTGAGTCTTCCCTACGGCGCGGTGTTGTAGTCGACAACCGTCTGCGGATTTTCCTCGCCGTCATAGGACGCATCGACGTCGTACTGGACCAGCGAAAAATCACCGTTGCGGAACAGATATGTGCCGGAGTCGGAGGCATCGCCGATGCCGCGCCATTTGTTGAACGTGGTGATCGTATGGGCGTCCGGGTCATAGTCGGAATTGGTGGCCCATCCCGTGGTGTGGAAGCCGATCACCGTCACGCTCAACAGCTTGCCGTCACTGTCGTTGTTCTCGTAGCGGATATCGGTCTCCGGTTCGGCGAACTGCAATTGCCGCACGCCGTCCACCTCATCCGTCATGTAGTAGACCGAGCTTTCATTGTAGGCGGCGGCCGAACACGAAAAATGAAACAGCCGCGTTTCCTTGTCAGGATCGCCGGGCTGCGCATTCTTGTCCTTGTATTTGATCGAAAAGCCCTCCGGCTCATTGGCCAGGAACTGCTTGTCGCACTGGTCGCCATAGGTCGCCAGAAAGGCTCTCTTGGCCTGCTCCAGTGCCGTGTCCTTCTTCGGCGGTGGCGGCCCGTCGCCGCAGCTTGGCGGCAGCGCCTCCTCGAAATCAGCGGTGGAGGGTTTCAGCGCGCCTTTTTCGATGTGGATCGGATCGAAGGGTGGCGCCGCCTGGATCTGCGCATTCACCTGGCGCAGCGTATAGCAGCCGGCAAAGACCTTCTCGCCGCCGGTCTTGTCGGTGGCGCGGATGGCGACGGGGACGTTGTAGAAAATGCTGCCCGCTGCACCTTCGTCCGAAACGGCCCCGGTCTCCACCTCGACCTTGTCGGTGCCGTCATAACCCTTGACGAAACTGTCGAAATCCTTTGCCGGCTTCGTATCACCGAAATACCCCCAGGCGCGGGCGAATTCATGCCGGTTGATGGCGCTGTAGAGCGAGCGGACGACCGCCTCGGCGCTCGACCTGTCGTCGATATAGGGCGCTTCGGGCGCATCTTCGGCGGCCAATGCCGTCTGGCCGATCGGGGCAAGGGAGAGAAAGGCAGTCGCTGCGAAAAGGGCGCGTCTCATCTGAATCTCCGCTCGATAGGAGAGTCTACAATGGCGATTGCGGCAACGTGGTGGCGCTGGTTCGGCGGTCTTGAAGAATCGTGCGCGAAGGCGCTACGTCGCATCCGCCGGCGTTCGGCCGGACAGGAGATTTGACGTGACCATATCGATGTATGAGGCATCCGTGCCCGTGTTCTCAGTCAGGCTGAAAGCACTTTCCAATGTGCTTGCGACCGCCGAACAGAATGCGATTGACCGCAAGATCGACCCGCAGGTGTTTTTGACGTCGCGGCTGGCGCCCGACATGTATGCTCTGACCCGGCAGGTGCAGATCGCCACCGACCATGCCAAGGGTGCGCCGTCACGGCTCGCCGGCCGCGAGGTGCCCAGATACGAGGACAACGAGGCGAGTTTCGCCGATGTCCAGGCGCGCATCACGAAGACCCTGGACCTACTGGCGACATTTTCGGCGGCCGAATTCGACGGTTCGGATGACAAGATCATCGAACTGAAGCTTGGCGGACGCGAAAGCTCGATGCCCGGCATGCAGTATCTGCTGCATGTGGCCATGCCCAACTTCTATTTTCACCTCACCACCGCTTACGACATCCTTCGCCACAACGGCGTGCCGCTGGGCAAGGCGACGTTCCTGGGAGCGCGTTGAGGATTGAGTTTCGAGATGTCCCGTGGAGGCCGGGACATCTCGCGACGGTATACGCCTAACGAATGGACATTTCGCGGGCAATGCGTGGAAAGTCGGCCGGCTTGATACCGATGTCGGCACGGTCGGCATTGCTCATCGCATGGAGCAGTGCGAGCGCGGAACGGTATCTCAGATGCTCCTGCGGCCGCGGCCGGGCGAACATTTCAGTGAAGAAACCCATGATTCAAGCCCCTGATTGCTCCTCCACGGCCGCCAATATAGGTGAATCGTGACAATTGTGCAGTGCAGCATTTGCATGCCAGCCATGTGCTGATGATTTCTTCGGCCATATTTTGCAACGGACTGAAACTTTTGCACGGCGAGCCCCGTAGGCTCGAATGCCGGCTACATGGCCGGTTTTTCCTCGCCCTCCTGGCGAATTCCGGACTGCATGAAAGTGCGTTCCGGCTTTTTGTCCGGGATTGCGGTGCCCGAGCAACGATCCAGGCAATGCTAAATTCGTTAAGATCGATGGCATGCATTTTTAACGAGCCGATTCTATGCTTCGACACCCGGATAGTCTGGCAAGGAGGAGGCTGACATCGCGACTGGCACCAAGCGGGATTTCGCTTCGTTGCTCGACGACCTCTTCGTCGCTTCCGACAAGGGCGATGGAATTGGGGGCGACGGAATTGGGGGCGACGGGATCGAGGGCGAGGAGGCCGGCGCTCGTCCATCCATCCCGTTCGACTATCTCTCGGTGGCGGATGAACTCCATTCCGGCCGCATCAAGGTTTCCGCCAGCGGCTTTGCCACTGAATATCGCGAGGCGGGTGCTGATCTGGCGACCGAATTCGCCGCCTTGCTCGATCATGCCAAACTGGCTCTCGCCGGCGAAGAGCCAAAGCCCGAGGAGAAGCTGCCGCCGATCGATCCGGAATCCATCGCCGTCGAACTTGGCCTCAATCAGCCCAAGCAGGTCGCCGATTTCAGCCGCATGCGCCGCAGCTTTGCCTTCGCCAATCATCCGGACCGTGTCGCACCGCATCTGCGCCAGCGCGCCATGATCCGCATGCAGGTGGCCAACATGCTGATCGACGAGGCCAAGCGCCGCGCGCTGGCCGGTGCTCGCCGCTAACGTAGCTTGTTCACGCAAAAGTCGGTCTGGCGAGGCTTGGAGAGCGCCTCTGCTTTCCGTAGGATGGGACTTCCTCCCCGCGCTGCCGCGCACGCCTTTCCTCCGGAGCAGAATCCCATGCACAAACGCCGTCTCGGTCGGACCGATCTTCTTGTTAGCCAAATCTGCCTGGGCTCCATGACCTGGGGCCAGCAGAACACAGAGGCCGAAGGCCACGCCCAGATGGACCTGGCTTTCTCGCGCGGCGTCAATTTCATCGACACCGCCGAACTCTACCCGATCCCGCCCAAGGCGGAGACGCAAGGGTGGACCGAAAAGATCATCGGCAGCTGGATGAAAGCCAACCGCAACCGCGACAAGGTGATCCTTGCCTCCAAGGTCGTCGGCCGCACGGCCAACCGGTGGTTTCGCGGCGACAGGCCATCGCAATTGGTGCGCGCCGATATTTTTGACGCCATCGAGAAATCGCTGGCCAAGCTCGGCACCGACTACATCGACCTCTACCAGATCCATTGGCCGGAACGGGACATTCCCTGGGGCGCCAATCCGACGCGCGTCGGCGCCGTATCGCCGCGCGCCGATTCTGTGGGCGCGCCGGCCGACGAAACACCGATCGCCGAGACGCTCGCCGTGTTCGACGAACTGGTGAAGGTGGGAAAGATCCGCCATTTCGGCCTGTCGAACGAGAGTTCCTGGGGCGTGATGCGGTTCCTTGCCGAGGCTGACAAGGGTATCGGCCCGCGCGTCGCGTCGATCCAGAACGCCTACAATCTCGTCAACCGCACCTTCGAGGTGAACCTCGCCGAGGTCTGCGAGCGCGAGCAGGTGTCGCTGCTCCCCTATTCGCCGCTGGCGCAGGGCTACCTCACCGGCAAATACGACCATGGCGCGCGTCCGCAGGGGTCGCGTTCGCAACTGTTCAACCGCGGCCAGCGCTACGAGACGCCAGGTGCCGCCGAAGCCCAGCTCGAATACAATGAGTTGGCGCGCTCCTTTGGCCTGGAGCCGGCATTGTTTGCCAATGCCTATGTCTCAAGTCGGCCCTTCGTCACCTCCAACATCGTCGGCGCGACGACCATTTCGCAGCTCGACATGGCGCTGTCTTCCGTCGATGTCGTCTGGACCGAGGAGATGCAGAAGGCGGTGGATGCGATCCACCAGCGGGTCGGCAATCCCTGTCCCTGAACGGGATCGGATGTGGCCGAATACTCGATAATTCCAAGGGAGCGGGCGACAATGAATTTTCCGGTCGAGACAGTGCGTCAAAAGTTTCCGGCTCTTTCCCTGACTGATAAGGGCCGCCGCCGCATCTATCTCGACAACCCTGCCGGCACGCAGGTGCCGCAAGCCGTCGCGGACGCCGTGTCGCGCTGTCTCCTGACCACCAATGCTAATCTCGGCGGCTATTTCGAAACGACGGTTGCCGCGCAGGCCGTCGTCGACGAGGCGCACGCGGCAATGGCCGATTTCCTTGGCGCCGCAAGCACCGAGGAGATCATAATCGGCGCCAACATGACGACGCTGACCTATCACATGTCGCGCACGCTTGGCCGCACGATGCAGCCTGGCGACGAGATCATCCTCACCCGCATGGACCACGAGGGCAACGTCTCACCCTGGCTGCAACTGGCCGAGGACCTCGGCCTCGTCGTGCGCTGGCTGCCGTTCGACGAAATGAGCTGGCAGGTCGAAGAGGCGACGCTGGCCGTGCTGCTTACGGATAGGACCCGGCTGGTCGCGTTGAACTACGCCAGCAACCTGACCGGCTCGATCAACCGGGTGAAGGCGCTGACCGCCATCGGCAGGAATGCCGGCGCCCTTGTCTATGTCGACGCCGTGCAGTTCGCTCCGCATGGCCTGATCGACGTGCAGGACATCGGCTGCGATTTCCTGATCTGCTCGGCCTACAAATTCTTCGGTCCGCATATGGGCATATTGTGGGGCCGGCGCGACGTCATCGATGGTCTGAAACCTTACAAGTGCCGTTGCTCGTCCAATGGCCTGCCGGAGCGGTTTGAACTGGGCACGCCGCAGATCGAGCTGATGGCCGGCCTCACCGCCGCCGTCGATTACTTTGCCGATCTCGGCGCCGCTGCGGGCGAGGGCGGTTCAAGAAGGCGGAAGATCGCCAAGGCGTTCGACGTCTCGACCGCCTACGAGAACCCGCTGGCGCAACAACTGATCGATGGCCTGTCCGATATCGGGGGCTTGACCATCCACGGCATCACCGATCCGAAGCGGCTTGGCGATCGCGTGCCGACCGCGTCCTTCACGGTCGACGGCATCGTGCCCGAAACGATCGTGCGGCAGATGAACGCCGAAAACATCTTCCTGTGGTCCGGCCACAACTATGCCTGGGAGATCGTCCACCAGCTCGGCATTCCGGCCGAGCAAGGCGTCGTGCGCATCGGCATCGCCCACTACAACACATCTGCCGAAATCGACGAGACGCTGGAGAGCGTGCATCGGGTGATTGCGATGCTCAGACAACAGCGCTCCTGACGCACTGTCAGGGCAAAATCACCGCGCCTTGCCGCCGAAGCCGGTGAGGAAGGCGGTGAGATTGTCACCGAGCTCATCGCAGAGATAACCGCCTTCCTGGACGATGACCGTCGGCAGGCCGAGCTTGGCGATCGCCTCGCCGATGCGCGAGAAGCCCGGTGTCGTCACCGAAAGTCCACCGAACGGATCGCCCTCGAACGCGTCGAGGCCGAGCGCCACGACCAGCGCGTCGGGCGAAAAGGCACGAATGCGCTGGAATGCCACCTCGAGCGCTTCCAGAAAGGCCGCATCAGTGGATTTGCGCGGCAGCGGCAGGTTGAAGCTATAGCCGAGGCCGGGTCCTTCGCCGCGCTCGTCGGCATGGCCCCAGAAGAACGGATAGAAGCGCACCGGATCGGCATGCAGCGAGACGGTGAGAACATCAGGCCGTGAATAGAAGATGCCTTGCGTGCCATTGCCATGATGCAGGTCGACATCGAGGATCGTTACCCGCGCCGCCTGCTTGCGCAAGACCTGCGCGGCGACGGCCGAGTTGTTGATGAAACAGAAGCCGCCGGCGACATCTGCAAAGGCGTGATGGCCGGGCGGGCGGCACAGCGCGTAGGCGGCCGGTGCGCCTGATATAACCGCCTCGGCGGCTTCGACCGCGCTCCAGGCGCTCCACAGCGCGCTCTGCCATGTCTCGCCCGAGATCGGGCAAGCGGTATCGGCCATGTGGTAGCCGGCCTGACCGACCGCCGAAGCCGGATAGGAGCCGTTGCGCGCGATCGGGTGGATGTTGGGGATCACTTCGGCCGACGCGCCCTCAATGCGCTGCCAGCGAGCGTGGATATGTTCGAGGAAATGCAGATATTCCGGTGTATGCACCGCCGCGACCGGGCCGAGCCCAAGATTGCGCGGCCGCTCGATCGTGCAGCCTGCGGATTTTGCGCCGGCTAGCAATCTCTCGACGCGCTCCGGCTTTTCCGGATTGGGCTGCGCCGCACCGCTCGAAAGAAATGCCTTGGGGTCGTGGCGCTTCTGCTCCTCGGCGTAGAAGGCTTTCATTTCTGCTCCCCATTCTCGGTCGCGTCGGCGAAGGCAAAGAAGGCCTCGCCGATGATCTTCTGCGTCTGCTCATCGCTCGACCAGGCGATGCCCAGCCTTTCATAAAAGGCCTTGGCGCCCTCATTGTCGGTGTCGACGGACAGTCGGAGATAGGCGCCGCCGTCTTTCCGGCACCGCGCCGCAACGTGCCGCAGCAGCCGCTCGCCGATCTTGCGGCCGCGAAAACGGTCCTCGACATAGAGGTCCTGCACATAGACGCCAGGCCGCCCCATCCAGCTCGAAAAGATCGGGAAATACAGGCAGAGACCGGCGAACTCGCCGCCGACCTCGGCGATCAACGTCGAGAAAGCTGGCTTTTCGCCGAAGCCGTAGCGGCGGAGATCATCAGCGGTGGACGTGATCTCCTCATGCGCGCCGATATGGGTGCCGAGGCGCAAGAGCGCGGCATGGATGGTTTCGGCGTCATCAAGGGTTCCGGGGCGAAGCCGGACGTCATTGGCTGATGGATTGATCACGGTCGTCTCTCAAAACGCCACCCGGTCGCCGCCCTTGAGGGCCAGCATGTCGCGCGCTTCGGCGGGCGTGGCGACCTCCAGCGAGAGCCCGTCGAGAATGCCACGGATGCGGCGCACCTGGTCGGCATTGGATTTCGCCAGCTGGCGGCCGTCATAAAGACTGTCCTCCAGCCCGACACGGACATTACCGCCCATGGCTGCTGCGATCGAGATCAGCGGCATCTGATTGCGGCCGGCGGCCAGCACCGAGAACTGGTAGCTGTCGCCGAACAATTTGTCTGCGATGCGCTTCATGTGGACGAGATTGTCAGGGTCGGCGCCGATGCCACCCAATATGCCCAGCACGAACTGGATGAACAGCGGTCCCGACACCAGGCCCCGGTCGCGGAAATGCGCCAGCGAGTAGAGATGGCCGACATCGTAGCACTCGAATTCGAAGCGCGTGCCGCAGCCCTTGCCCAGCCTCTCCAGCACGCCTTCCATATCGGCGAAGGTGTTCTTGAAGATGGTGTCCCGCGTCGCTTCCAGCAGCTTGGGCTCCCATTCGTGCTGCCATTCCCGTGGCTTGTCGAGCATGGGAAACAGCGCGAAATTCATCGAGCCCATGTTGAGGGAGCACATCTCCGGCTCGGTCCTGAGCGGTGCAGCTAGCCGCTGATCCAGCGTCATCAGCGACGAGCCGCCCGTGGTGATGTTGATCACCGCATCCGTCGCCTGCTTGATGCGCGGCAGGAACTGCATGTAGACATCCGGATCGGCGGTTGGGCGGCCATCCCTGGGGTCGCGGGCGTGCAGATGCAGGATCGAAGCGCCGGCTTCGGCCGCGGCGATCGCGTCGGTGGCGATCTGGTCCGGCGTCACCGGCAGATAGGGCGACATAGACGGCGTGTGGACCGAGCCGGTGACGGCGCAGGTGATGATGACCTTTCTCGGCGCCATTCTTCTACCCCCGACCTTCGACCGGCAGGTCGAGCTCGGAAGCGAGAACGTCCAGCGAGTCGCCGATGATGGAGACGATCTCGCCGACCTGCTCCCTGGTGACGATCATCGGCGGCGCGACCATGAAATTGTCGCCGTCGACGCCGCCCTTGACCCTGCGGCCATAGATGATCAGCCCGCGTTCATAGGCGAGGTCGAGCAGCCGCTGCGTGGCCTTCCTGGTCTGGTCCATCGGTCGGAGCGTCTCGGGATCGGCAACCATCTGGGCGCCGGTGAGCAGGCCCTTGCCGCGCACGTCGGCGATGAATGGAAACCGTTTCGCCAGCCTCTTCAGCCCGTCCATCAGCACGTCGCCCATCGCAGCCGCGTTGGCGATCAGGTCAAGCCGGTCCATTTCACCGAGCACCGCAAGCCCTGCGGCGCACGCCAGCGGATTGCCGGCGTAGGTGTGGCCGTGCTGGAAGCCGCCCGAGGCGAGCAGCGGCTGCACCAGCCGCATCGGTGCCGCCAGCGCCCCAAGCGGCGCATAGCCCGAGCCAAGTCCCTTGGACAGCGCGACGATGTCGGGCTTGCAGTTCCAGTGATCGCCGCCGAGGAATTTTCCGGTGCGGCCGGCGCCGCTCATCACTTCGTCGTGGATGAGCAGGATGCCGTAGCGGTCGCAGATCTGGCGGATGCGCGGATAGTAGCTGTCAGGCGCGACCAGGGCCACGGTCGCCGCACCGCCGATCGGCTCCATGATGAAGGCGACCACGCTCTCCGGCCCTTCGGCCAGGATCTTCTCCTCCAGCATGTCGGCATATCGAATGCCGCGCTGTTCCATCGAAAGATTGTCGCGGTCGCGCCAGGCGTTCGGCGCCGGCACGGTCGGCATCACCCGCATCATCGGCTCGAAAGTTTCGGCAAGTGCATCGTCGCCGGTAATCGAGAGCGAACCCAGCGTGCCGCCATGATAGGAGGGGAAGCGCGTGATCACCTTCCAGCGGCTGGCCTGGCCGGTGGCGACGGCCCATTGCCGCGCAAGCTTGAGGCAGGATTCTGTCGCCTCCGAGCCGCCCGAGACGAAGAAGATGCGGTCCATGCCTTCCGGCAGCTTGCCGGCGAGTTCCCGCGCAAGCTCCTCCGCCGGCTCGTTCTCGAAATGCAGCCGATAGGCGAAGGTGGCGCGGTCCATCTGCCGCTTCATGGCATCCAGCACGTTGCGGTTGGAATGGCCGATATTGGCGACCATCGGGCCGCTCGATCCGTCGATGAAGCGGCGGCCGTCCTGCGTCCACATGTAGATGCCTTCGGCGCGGTCGATCAGCGGCCGGCGCAGGCTGGACAGATAGAACAGGTGCGATTCTCGCCGAGCTTCGGTGTCTTGAGCGGCGGTCTGGGTTTTCGACATGTCAGGACTTTCCGAGGTAACGATCGAGGACATTTTTTGTGACGCGTTCGACCATCGGGTCCTGTCTTAGCAGGCCTGCGACCCATTCGCAGCTTCCGGCGTGGAACACCTCGCCCTTGCCGCGCGGGAAGTTGACGATCATGCCATTGCCCCGTTTGACTTTTTCCAGATTGGCGTCGCTCGCCTCGCCAAACAGCGTTTCGGCGGTGAAGCGCCCATCCTCGTCGGTGAGGAACTGGTCCTCGATCGGGATATCGGCGCTTTCCTCGACCTGGCTGGCCATTCCGACGGCGAGAACCTGGAGGCCATCAGGTGCGCCGCTTTTGGCCGTGGGATAGGGCAGGCCGCCGCGTATCTCGAAGTCGAGCCCGTCGACCTCATAGCCGTAGACATGGCTGTCGGCGCCCAGCAGGTCACCGTAGTAGATGCCAGTGCCGGCGAAGGCCCAGTGCTCGGGCCGGTAGACCGGAAAGCCACGCGCGCCGCGCGGCGCGCAGCCGCCCCAGCCGGCATAGACGCCGCGCGTCGCGTTGAGCCCGAAGGTCGCCGAACCAGGCCGGGCGATTTCCGGCGCTTCCCAGGAATTGGTGGCGCGGGTGACGTCGCCGCCTGGGAGATAGGCCGGGTCTTCGGCACGCGAGCGATATTTGTAGCAGACCTGCCGGCGACCTTCGTCCTCGAGCCGCGTCTGCCACATGAAATTGCCGGCAAAGCGCGCCGCATGGCCACCGCGCCCGACATAATTGTCGACGGCATCGCGCATCTCCCAGGTCCAGTATTCGTCATGGCCGACGAAGACGGCGCAGTCGTAGCCGTCGAGAATCTCGGGCGAAAAGTGCAAATCATGCTGGCTGGCAAGATCGACCTCATAGCCGGCCCGTTCGGCGAAGCGGAAGAAGTGGCTGTCATAGCTGGCCCAGCCCGACGAAGCGTATTTCTTCGAATGGCCGGTGGCGAGCGCCCATTCCATGTGCGGATAACGCGGCACCGTCTTCGGCGGCACGGCGACTTCCAGCGGCACGCGTGGCGCGTCCTTCGGCAGCACCACGAAGCCACGGCACCATGGGCGCTGCGTCGACACGATGGGCGAATACTGGTTGCGGTCCGGCCCGGTGATGCCCTGGTAGTGGTTGGAGCCGCCCCAAGTGTTGTAGGCGAGCCAGGTGCCCGTCGCCGCCACCTGCAGCACACGGCCGGGTTTGGGGCCTGGCTGTGGGCTGACGATGAACAGATGGTGGCATTGGATCGGCTTGCCATCACGGCCATCGGCGGTCAGCGTCACCCGGTAGGCTCCGGACGGCCAGTCCGCCTCGACGCGGAATTCGAAGGACGCATCCCAGCCGCAGCCTTCGGCCGAACATTGGTCGGGCGTGTCCTGCCAGCGTGCCGCAATGCCTGCCTGCTCGAACACTTTGGTCTCCGTGCCGCCGTCGCGGACGATTGCGATATTGAACCGCGAGGCCGTCGAACTGACATGCAACGCCACCGTCTCGCCGGCGCGATAGGAAAACCGGTCGCTGTAGCACCAGATCTCGCCGCGCTCGCCATCCATGCCAGGCCACTCGTAGTAATGGCCGCGCACCGCGTGCCGGCGCTGCTCCGGCGTCAGTCCGAAATCGGGAAACTCGGTCGGCAAATGGGTCATGAACACCGGAGAAGTTCGAGGCCGCCATTTCGGCGATCTGCCGGTCCAGCGTCAAATGGAAACGATCGGGCCAGCATTCGTTAGCCGCACCCTTGGCCGCCTCCATCAAACGGACTATCTCAGGGGAGGCGGCGTTTCCGCCATGGGGGTCGGCATGCTCAGAGTGCAAAAGGTCAAGGTCGACGAGATCTACGTGCCGACGGCGCGCAAGAAGACGCTGCATCCCGAGACCGTCCGCCATCTGGCCGAGGACATCCTGGAAAACGGCATGAAGACGCCAATCCAGGTCCGCCATGACGGCAAGCGCCATATCCTCGTCGAAGGCCTGCATCGGCTGGAAGCAGCAAAATGGCTCGGCGAGACCGAGATCGAGGCCTATCTGGTGCAAGCCAAGCGCCATTGACACGCCCTTCGTTCCAACCGGACCGACGCCCGCCAGGAACGTCGTCGCAAAAATTTCGCCGGCGGTGTCGGCTTGCGGTTCATCGGCTCGTCCTTGGGACGGAAGCCAGATCAAACCGACAGCCGAGGACATCTTCATGGCCACCAAGCTCGACATCGCCCCCACCAACGACCGTGAACTGGTTCTCGCCCGCGTCATCGATGCGCCGCGCGAGAACGTGTACCGCTGCTGGACCGATCCGAAGCTGGTCACGCAATGGTTCTCGCCAAAACCATGGACGACACCACGGGCCGAAATGGATGTGCGCAGCGGCGGCTCGAGCCTTGTCGTCATGGCTAGCCCGGACGGCAACGAATTCCCCAACCCCGGTGTCTTCCTCGAAGTCGTTCCCGGCAAGAAGATCGTCTTCACCGACGCCTACACAGAGGCTTGGGAGCCATCGGAAAAGCCGTTCATGACCGTGGTGCTGACCTTCGAGGACGAGGGCAACGGCAAGACCCGCTACATCGCTCGGGTCAGGCACTGGAGCGTCGCAGACCGCGAACAGCATGAGAAGATGGGTTTCCACGAGGGTTGGGGACAGTGCACCGACCAGCTCGAAGAACTCGCTAAAACTCTTTGATCGGCCAAACGCTTTGATCGGCATGACGCTTTGATATCGGCAGGAGAGGAGATCGATATGTTCAAAACCCTGTTTTTCGCCATTTTTGCTTCGGTCGTAGCACTCGTTGGCTGCCCGGGCACCACCAATGCAGAGGAGACAAAATCCGCCATGACGACTGAAACGAATGCACTGCCGAAGCTGGAAAAGTCCGGCCTGCTGCCGATCAACGGCCTGAAATATTATTATGCCATCTATGGCAAGGGCGAGCCGCTGCTTCTGCTGCATGGCGGTCTTGGCACCACGGATATGTTCGCGCCGATCCTGCCGAAACTTGCCGAAAACCGCACCGTCATCGGCGTCGACCTGCAGGGTCACGGCCGCACCGCGCTCGGCGATCGGCCGTTCAGCCTGGAGGCGATGGGCGACGACATGGCCGATATCGTCAAGGCGCTCGGCTACGACAAGATCGACGTCATGGGGTATTCCCTGGGCGGCGGCGTCGCATTCCGTCTTGCTGTCCAGCATCCCGAAGCGGTGCGCCGCCTCGTGCTGGTATCCACCGGCTATGCGGCCGACGGCTTCTATGACGAGATGCGCCCGCAGCAGGCGCAGGTGAGCGCGGCCGCCGCCGCGTTCATGAAGGACACGCCGATGTACAAATCCTATGTCGCGGTGGCGCCACATCCAGACGATTTCCCGAAACTGCTCGACGCGCTTGGCAATTTCATGCGCCAGAACTACGACTACTCGGCCGACGTCGCCAAGCTGAAGATGCCGGTCATGCTGGCCTATGGCGACAGCGATATGTACAAGCCAGAGCACGAGATCAAGTTTTACCAGATGCTCGGCGGCGGGTTGAAGGACGCCGGCTGGATGCGTGAGAACCTGTCGCGGAACCGGCTGGCGATCCTGCCCAACCGTACCCACTACGACGTCTTCTTCGCCCCGGAACTGACGGCCGCGGCCCTGCCTTTCCTCAATGGCGAGACCAAGGTGAAGACCTGGGACGAGGTGGTCGGCGAAACGGAATGACCGCCCAAACCGCCGGCTGTCTAGCGGCAGTCGGCGGATTTTCACGCGGTCATTACGATGGTTTCGATGTCATGGCCGCCCGCATCAGCATAAGCGATGACGTTGTATCAAAGCTTTTCAATTGACCCAAACGGTCCCGCCACTAACTTGCCCCTATTCTCTCCCACCAATGGATCCAGACAATGGCAAGATATGAGGGCGGATGCCTGTGCAAGGCGGTGCGCTACCGCGCGGACGCGGCCCCGATCAATGAGCGTATTTGCCACTGCCGCGTTTGCCAGAAGGCGATCGGCGCCGCCTTCAACGCACGTGTGCTGTTTCGCATCGACGATTTGACGGTCGACGGGCCGCTGGCGACGGTAAACTCCTCGCCGGACCTCAAGCGCGGCTTTTGCCCGAACTGCGGCACGACGATGTTTTCCCGGCGTGATTCCGCGGGGATTATCGGCATCACCACCGGTTCGCTCGACGACCCCACCGTTTTCAAGCCGCAAATGCATATTTTCACGGCCTCGAAGCAGCCCTGGCTGGTGCTCGATGACGGCCTGCCGCAGTACGAAGGCGCCCCGCCGCCAGGCTAGTTTTTCCTTCGGAACGGAGGGCGCAAGCCTGAACAAAATTTAATCCAAATCAACACGAGATAGCCGGCAAAGCGTCATTGGCGGGCCATCATTGTCTCCCTATTTATGGGTCGCGGGTACGGCATTCGAGGAGACGACGGATGAACGACAGCATCACCACCCTGGACGAGCTTTTGAGCGATCCGATGGTCCTGCTCGTGATGGAGCGCGACCGTGTGCGCCCCGAACAGGTGCGCATGCTGCTCGAACGGGTTCGCCGGCCTTCCGTCGATGAGCCCGTTGTTCCGCCGGCTCATGTGATCGCCAGGGCATGCCAGAAACTCTGGCTCTGCCCGTAATCGCGTTGCAATTTTCCCAGTGAATCTCAGACCGGCCCAAGCTGGGTCGGTTTTCAATCGCGCGCATGCCGGCGCATCAGCTTACAAATCCGTAAATTGATTATCTGGCCCATGACGATAAGGCTTGCCCGGGATTGATCTCGACTGGTCGGTCCGCGCAAGCCCGATCTCTCATACATGGAATTCGACGTTGGCCGACAGCACTCAAGGCCTGACACGGGCTTCGTCGGCCTGCCAAGGTGGCGTTCCTCGGCGTCGTGCAAGGCATCACCGAACTGCTGCCGATTTCCTCGACCGCCCAAGGGGCCTGATGCGTGTGCTGGAGCGTTTCTCGGCCTGGCCGTTTGTCATCTATCGCGGGGTGCTCGGCGTCGTCCTATTGCTGAGCGTGGCGATGGGCAGTATCGCTTGAAACGGGCTATATCCGTACTGGACCCCGAATCTGGATTCCAGCACGCGCATGGATTTCTTCACCCTTCTGCAATCGGTGCCGCTGCTGCTGGCGCTGGCCAAGGGCGCGCTGCCGTCGGTGGCGGCACTCGGCATGGGGTTTGGCCAATGGGTTGCCTTGCTGCCGCCATGCCGGGACTTAGTCTTCGAGGCGACCAGCTATCTCGTTTGCGAGGTCGACCCGAAGCGATATCAGGTCGAATTCTTCTGGAGGGATCCGGCGGGCAAGCCGTTTCAGTCTCTGCACAATCTCGCTGCCTCGCAGCGGGCGGCCGGGCGCACGATGCTGTTCGGCATCAATGCCGGCATGTATCACCCGAATCTCGCTCCGGTCGGTCTGTATGTCGAGCAGGGCCAGGAAATGGCTTCTGTGAAGACCGGGTCGGGAAGCGGCAATTTTTCCCTGCAGCCGAATGGCATTTTCTACATGCGCGACGGCAAGGCGGCGGTCCGCGCCACCAAGGATTTTGTGAAAAGGCGTCCGCCCGTCGACTATGCGACCCAATCCGGGCCGATGCTGGTGATCGACGGTAAGCTGCATCCGAAATTCCAGGCCGACGGCACCTCGCGCAAAACCCGCGACGGTGTCGGGGTGCGCAAGGACGGCGTCGCGGTCTTCGCGATTTCGAACGGCACGGTGACCTTCCATGCCTTCGCCCGTCTTTTCCGCGACGCGCTCGGCTGCAACAATGCGCTGTTCCTCGACGGCACGATATCCAGCCTGTTTGCACCGGCCATCGGCCGCAATGACGACTACTGGAATTTGGGGCCGATGATTGGGGTATTCAGGAAGAACGGCTAGCGCCCGAGGTCGCTTCCCGACCCCGCTTGGAACCCTCGCTCGGGCAAATAATCTTTGATTCAAACTTTATTGGTAATTTCTCATTCATAACTGATCCGGTTTGTCCGTTGGCTGTCGTTTTGCCCTCGGTCTGTTGTGTTTTGAGTACAGGTCCAGATGCGGATTTCGGGCGCCATCAGTTTCTTGATCGCATCGCTATGCCTTGCCGGCTGCACGTCGACGGCCGGCGTCGACGCTTTGGATTTGCAGAAGCCGTCGAGCGAAACCACCAGTTCCGTGATACGGCCGCCGGCGCCTATCGCGGCGGTGCCGCGGGCAATGCCCAGCAAGGCGCCGAGCGTCGAAATGGCGCCGGTCGACGAAAGTCCGCGGCCTTTCGGACTGGCGGAGGAAGAGACGGTGGCACTTTCTGCGCCTGATCCGTCGGACAGCGTCGAGCCCTCAATCGAGCCGGCGGCCCTGGTATCGCCGCCGAGGCTGCTCAGCCGCGCGGCGCCTCCGATGCTTGCCGGGCCGCTTACGCGCTATGGATTTCGCGATGCCAAGCCGATCAATTTCGGCAAGGCTTCGCCCCGTTACCTTGCCGTGCACGGCGTCGACGTCTCGCGCTGGCAGGGCAACGTCAACTGGAACAAGCTGCGCGCTCAGGGCGCCAACTTCGCCTACATCAAGGCCACCGACGGTGGCGACCACCTCGATCCGATGTTCACCAGGAACTGGCGCAATGCCGACGCCGCCGGCCTGAAGCGCGGCGCCTATCACTTTTTCTACTGGTGCCGTACGGCCGGCGAGCAGGCCGACTGGTTTATCCGCAACGTGCCCAGGGTCGAAGGCGCTCTGCCGCCGGTGATCGACGTCGAGTGGAACGGCGAGTCCAGCTGCAAGCGGCGGCCGTCGCGTGAAAAGGTGCTGGAGAAGATGCAGGTGTTCATGGACAGGCTGGAGCGCCATTACGGCCAGCGGCCCATCATCTACACCGCGCCCGATTTCTATCGCGACAATCTGCGCGGCGCCTTCCTCGATTATCCGTTCTGGCTGCGGGCGGTGGCGCGGCACCCGTCAAAGGTCTACCCCGATCGCAAATGGCTGTTCTGGCAGTATTCCGGCTCCGGCCTGTCGCATGGCGTCACCGGCCGCATCGACCTCAACGTCTTCCACGGCGACGAACGGCAATGGCGCGCCTGGGCCGGTGGCCGGATCTCCGTCGCCGACGCCAACTGAAGCAGCCGATCAGGCCCGGCGTTCCTTCGCGCGTGGCTGTTGCTGTTTGCGCTGCTCTTATCTGCGTGGCCGGCGACGCGATTCATCGAGGGTGGCATAGGCCAGGACCGCGGAGAATGACCCGAAATAGAGCAAGACCGCGGCCGTAATCATGAGGTCGTAAGTCGACACGTTGGTTCTCCCTTCGATGAGTGTCGAGAAGACAGCACGCACGGTGCATGTGCGTTGATCCAGATCAACGGAAGACAGTCGTTTCCAGATCCGAAGGGGAGGCTTCGCGAATAAACAAGACATTGCCGCAGCCTTGCTGTCTATGTGCAGGCTCCTGCACTCCTGGGGGGAGACGAGTTGGAACTCAAGATTTTGCTTGTCGGCTTTGCCTGCGTGGTCGCCGGCATGTTGTCGCTCATCACCTTCCTGAAATGGCGAGAGGTAAAGGCACTCAGCCGCTGGTTGCCGGCGCCGGGAAAGATCATCTCGTCGCGCGTCGAAGCCCGTGAAGTGAGGCGCTTGGGCGTTGGCTCGGATAGCACTGATACCACCGAAATGCGCAATTTTCCGGCGATCACCTTTGAATACAAGGTCGGCGGCAAGAAATTTCAAAGCTCGCGCTACAGCGTGAAGGAGAATTTGGGGAATTTCGGAGTCGCCGAAACCCTTGCGCAGTTTCCTCGCGGCGCGGAAGTGACCGTCTTCTACAATCCGGCCGATCCGGGCAAAGCCGTGATCGAGCGCACCATGCCGGACGGCGCCTTCAAGTTCATGGTGCAGCTTTCGGCAGGGTTGGTGATCGGCGCGGTTGTGCTGGTGTTTTCCGTCGGGGGCGTCCTGGAGGCTATCGGGCCGCATCTGCCCAAGCCGCAGAACCTCGGCGCGGGAGCGCTGCTGCTGTTCATGGGCCTGTTTGTCCTGCGCATGGGTTTCGCCCAGAAATCGTTGGCCGAGCAGGCGGCAAAATGGCCGGTCGCGGCCGGCCGCGTCGACGCGTCAGGCCTGCAGGCGCTGCGAAGCCATTCAGGCTATCGACGCTGGCGCACGGTCTTCAAATCGCGGATCGTCTACTCCTATGGCGTCGCCGGCCAGCGCTACAGTGCCGATCGCGTCACCTTCGGCGCCACCGTGACGGCTTCGCTGCTCGGCCTCGTCGGCGGTCAGGCACGGCAGTATGTCGAGGGCAGCAAGGTCGACGTGCGCTATGACCCCGCTAACCCCGCCTCGGCGGTGCTCGAATGCCGGGTGCGCGGCCTCTGGTTGCTGTGGGTCTGTTCGGTTGGCTTTCTCGGCGGCGCCGCGTTTCTGGTCGGGCTGGTGTGAGCGGACAATCGCTTCGGGTTCGGATTCGTACCCCAACCTTTTCCGGACGTTGGCGCCGCCCCTCATCTGCCTGCCGGCATCTTCTCCCCGTATAGTGACGGGGAGAAGGACGCTTTCGCGATGGATTTCGCCAATCTCCAGCGTTGCAGAATGGGTGCCGAGGTTGCGGCCGGCCCACTTCTCCCCGTCACTATACCTATCGGATTCACACATCTTTCTGCGGCGGCTAAAGAAACGTGAAATCAAAGACTTAAGTGAGGGCGATGTCGTCATGATCCCTTGGCGGCGCTAGGATGCAGGCGTTGAAAATGCTGGCATTTTTGACCTACCGTCCATGAGCGGAAAGAGATGTGTGAATGCCATAGGTCACTATACGGGGAGAAGTGCCCGGCAGGGCGATGAGGGGCGGCGCCGACTTCGACAATTGGTGGTCTCCGCCACAAGCGATCGCCCTGCTGGTGTGAGGCGCCGGATGCCTTCAGCAGCGGACGAGGGGCCCGCTGTCGAAGCCATGCCAGGTGAACCGCACCGTGGCGCCATGCTTGACGATACGGATGACGCGCGTGAACGGCTCCTCCAGTGACGGGTCCGACCCGTAGCACTGGCTGGCATGCACCACCCAGCCGGTGGCGGTTTTGCGGAAGGTCGCGTGCTCGCAGCCGAATTCGGGAAGCGACAGCGACGCCCGATCCACGGTGAACACAGTCTGGCTTTGGACGTCGGCGGTCGCACTGCAGTTCAGCCGGTCGCTGGACCATGCTCCGACATAGGGCGCCGCCGCCATCGCAGGGCCAGCCGCGAATGCGGACATCGTCATCGTCGTCATAAAGCGCCGCATCACCGGGTTTTCTCCTTCGTTGTTGCGCTCGACCATACAGACTGTTGGGAACGATACGGGATACGTTTCGTCCAGGCGTGGACAAACGCTGCCGTTCCGGATTTCGCTTATGCTTTTGCACGGATGATGCGACTGTGCGGGAGTACCCAGGCAACGCTTTCCCAGAGACATCTAATGATCACCCGCAAACTGGCCTTCGTCTTCCTGGGCCTGCTCGGTCCGATGCAGGCGGCGAGCGCCAGGGACTGTCTGCTGAGCCACGCCACCTATCGGGAACAGCGCTCGGGTGCCGTCATGCAATTTCGGCCGCTCGCCAACGAGCCGGCGGCGCTGACGGCGCAGGTGTTTTCGCTGACCGTGCCCAACACCGGCACAAGCCTGCCGGCCGACATCACCTGGACCAACGGCAAGAATTCCTTTCCGCTCGGCACCATCCGCCACACCTGCACCGACGACGACCGCGAAGCGGGCCTGCAGGACGGCAGCGGACTGTGCAGGATATGGGAGGGACAGGTCTATGCCTTGACCGGCGGCGGCGCCGAGCAGTTGAATTCGCGCGAAGCGACAGCGGCGCCGAAAGGGCTGCTTTTACCCGATTTCGGTGTGGCCTTCAGCGAATTGGCCGATTTCGCCAATGCCAATCCCGATGGTTCGGCCTGGGATGCCTTCACTTTGACAGGATGCAGCGATGAATAATGCCATGAAATCGATCATCTGGGTCAGCGCCCTGCTTGCATCCACGACGATATCCGCCGTGGCGGACGAGCCGGCGCCGTCGCGCCCGCCCATCGACAAATGCGTCTGGGAAAGGCTGTCCGACAGGAGTGTCGGGCTCGCCGCCTGGGTGCAGCGCTGCGATTTCGGCTTCCGTCAGATCCACTTCGAATTCGCCGGCAATGCGCTCGCCATCAAATACAGCGATGGCGGCGCCGCCGACCCTCTTGTCGAGGTCTTCGACATCATATCAGGTGAAACCGCCGAGGCCGCCTTGCAGCGCCTGTTCCTGCAAAAGACCGACAAGGCAGTCAGCGCCCGCTGCGTGCTGGCGCCTTACACCGAGGGCACAGTTCCCGCCGGCATCAAGCGCTATACATTCAGCCCCGACGCGGCCTACGCGAAAGAACTGAAAGCGGTGGCCGACCCCAACGAGGTTCCAGAGCCACCCTGCGGCGACTGGGGCGAAATGCCAGACGGCATCCAGTATTTCGAGGTGCCCACGGGTGAGGCGCGCAAACTGCTGTTCGTGCGAATAGGCCAGGACGAGTCGCTGTTTGACGAGCAGACGCTGTACGTGTTGCCGGCGGGGTAGGAGGCGGGATCCGAGCCGGTCCGGATGAGCGAGGCGCCGGGTCTGTCTTCTATGCCTCTACGTATTCCGCGAGGCTGACGCCGTTAGGCACGTCCAGCCCATCGGCGCGCAAACCTTCGATGTGAAAGCGGATTGCGTCGCGAATCTCGGTTTCCACCTCAGGTACGGTCGCACCGGTCGCGATGCAGCCGGGGAGGTCCGGCACATAGGCGGAGAAATTATCTCCTGCTTTTTCAATCACGACCGCGTAACGCATGTCATCACTCCCTTAAGTGGACTAACTTAACCAACTTGGATGCCGACGCCGCAGCCTGCCATACGATTCCCTTCTAGTATCATACCGCCGACCTGGATGTTGCGATCGTTGAATTTGACGGGCACAGGTGCAGGCATATCACCTGTAAAGAAGCAGAAAACGACGTTTTCCTCGGCAGGAATTCCGAATTCGGCGGAGATATTCTCGTCTTCGGTGCTCAACGATTTCCTATCTTTGAATTCGATTTTGACGTTAACTTGATGGATAGTCGATTTGAATAAAAGCGTTCGCGCGGCCGGCGGCGTCTCGATGTCATCTACATTTATTTTGGCGGTCCAATCGTTCATCCGCATTTCGAATATTCTATTCATGCAAACATCATATATATTCAAAGAAAGAGTATCGCATCCGAATTCATCTTTTTCAAAATAGATTACGTCTATTCCCCCTACGCGAAGCATACTATCGCATTGATAGGCATAAGTTCCACCGCAAACGAAAATGGTGTGTTTTCTACGCCACTGAAAGCTACTTTGGACAAAGGTATGATTGGGTCGCTTAAGACTCGTAAGTTGATCGTTTGTGAACGCTCCCGAATCGGCGGCAGCATGATGTTCAGCACATAAGGCGATCATGCCCTGTTGATCGTGATGGTTTTGCTCGGCCCAGGTAGGATTGAAATGGTGATATTCCAGGTGCGGAGAACCGCACATCGGGCATCCGAAGCCGACTTCCGCTCGAAGCCGTCGTCGAACGTCAACAGGCGGCGTTCTTGAGATCGATTTGATTTCTGACATGAGTGCTCCGGTCGTGTTGTTAAAGCAAACTGAGCCGTACCCTTTTTGTTCCTTTTGCCATTTCGGCCCGATCTTGCGACCGGGCCGAAATGTTGCGTTTAGGGGGCCTCATCATCAGAATTTTCTCAGCTGCACCCGCTCGTGGCACCACACGTATCGCACTTCTCACAAGTCCCGTTCCGCACCATCGTAAAATTCTGGCACTCGGAGCAGGAATTGCCGGTGTAGCCCTGGAGCAGCGATTTGGCGCGGCGGTCGTTGGCGAGTTTCTTGGCCTCGGCCGCCTCAAGGGCTGCGGCATCGGTGAACAAGCCTGCCGTGGCGTCGGATGCAGCCGCTTCCTCGAAGGTGATGTCCTCGGCCAGTTCCTTCGCTCGCTCCTCATAGTCGCGCTTGTAGGCGACCGCTTCGTCGCTGGCCGGTTTCAGGGCCAGCACGTTGGAGCCGGAGAAGGCTGTCGGCACCGAGCGGGCAGGGGCGCCCGAGGGAGCCGCAAAGCCTTTCGGATCGTTGCCGCTGACGCGCGACACCAGCTTCACCGGCGAGGCGCCACGGGTCAGGCCCTTGGAGACCGCGTCCGTCTTGCCTTCGCTGATGCCGCGGCCAAGTGCGGTGTTGGAAAAGTCCGACTGGTCGACATGGGCGAGGTCGTTGCGGCCGAGATAGGAGATCGCCAGCTCGCGGAACACGTAGTCGAGGATCGACGTCGCGCTCTTGATGGCGTCGTTGCCCTGCACCATGCCGGCTGGCTCGAATTTGGTGAAGGTGAAGGCGTGCACATATTCGTCGAGCGGCACGCCGTACTGCAGGCCGAGCGAGATGGCGATGGCGAAGTTGTTGAGAAGGCCACGCAGCGTCGCGCCTTCCTTGTTCATGTCGATGAAGATCTCGCCGAGGCGGCCATCGTCATATTCGCCGGTGCGCAGGAAGATGGTGTTGCCACCGATCTTGGCCTTCTGCGTATAGCCCTTGCGGCGGCCGGGCAGCTTTTCCTGCTCGCGCGACACGCGCTCGATGATGCGCTCGACGATCCGCTCGGTGATCTGTGCCGCGCGCGCCGCCGCCGGTGCGGCGATCAGTTGCTCGAGAGCTTCGTCCTCGTCGTCCTCGACATCGGCGAGCAGCGAGGAATTGAGCGGCTGCGACAGCTTCGAGCCGTCGCGGTAGAGCGCGTTGGCCTTCAGCGCCAGCTTCCACGACAGCATGTAGGCGCCCTTGGCGTCTTCCACCGTGGCATCGTTGGGCATGTTGATGGTCTTGGAGATGGCGCCGGAGATGAAGGGCTGTGCCGCCGCCATCATCTGGATGTGGCTGTTGATCGACAGCGAGCGCTTGCCGATCTTGCCGCACGGGCTGGCGCAGTCGAACACGGCGAGGTGTTCGGGCTTGAGGAAGGGCGCGCCTTCCAGCGTCATCGCACCGCAGACATGGATGTTGGCGGCCTCGATGTCCTTCCTGGAGAAGCCCAGCGCCTGCAGTATCTCGAACGAGAAGTCGTTGAGCTGCTCGTCGGAGAACCCGAACGTCTCCTTCACCCAGTCGGCGCCGAGCGTCCACTGGTTGAAGACGAACTTGATGTCGAAGGCCGACTTCAGCGCTGCATTGAGCGCCGCGATCTTGTCGTCGGTGAAACCCTTGGCCTTGAGCGCGCCGGGGTTGATGGCCGGCGCCTGGTTGAGATTGCCGTGGCCGACCGCATAGGCCTCCATCTCGCCGATCTGGGCCTCGGAGTAGCCGAGCGTGCGCAGCGCTTCAGGCACGGCGCGGTTGATGATCTTGAAGTAGCCGCCGCCGGCCAGCTTCTTGAACTTGACCAGCGCGAAATCGGGCTCGATGCCGGTGGTGTCGCAATCCATGACCAGGCCGATCGTGCCGGTCGGCGCGATCACGGTTGCCTGCGCATTGCGATAGCCATGCTCCTCGCCAAGCTCGATGGCGCGGTCCCAGGCGGCCTTGGCGTGGGTTGCGAGTTCCGGCTGCTTCAGGTCGGAGGCGACCAGCGGCACCGGATTGACGGCGAGCTTCTCATAGCCCTGCTTCTCGCCATAGGCGGCACGGCGGTGGTTGCGCATGACGCGCAGCATGTTCTGGGCGTTGCGGTCGTAATCGGCGAAGGCGCCAAGCTCGCCGGCCATCTCAGCCGACGTGGCATAGGCGACACCGGTCATGATCGCGGTGAGGGCGGCGCAGATGGCGCGGCCCTCGTCGGAATCGTAGGGAATACCCGAGGTCATCAGCAGGCCGCCGATATTGGCATAGCCGAGGCCGAGCGTGCGGTATTCATAGGACTGCTTGGCGATCTCCTTCGACGGGAACTGCGCCATCATGACCGAGATTTCCAGCACGATGGTCCACAGCCGTACGGTGTGCTCGTAAGCGGCGATGTCGATGGTGCCGTCGGCGTTGCGGTAGGGCAGCAGATTGATCGAGGCGAGATTGCAGGCCGTGTCGTCGAGGAACATGTATTCAGAGCACGGGTTGGACGCCCGGATCGCACCGGCGGAAGCGCAGGTGTGCCAGTCGTTCATCGTCGTGTTGAAATGCAGGCCCGGATCCGCAGATGCCCAGGCGGCATAGCCGATCTTTTCCCACAGATCCCGTGCCTTCAGCGTCTTCAGCACCTTGCCGTCCTTACGGGCGGTCAGGTGCCAGTCGGCATCGTCCTCGACAGCGCGCAGGAAGTCGTCCTTCAGCGACACCGAATTGTTGGAGTTCTGGCCCGAAACCGTGAGGTAGGCATCCGAATCCCAGTCGGTGTCGTAAGTCTTGAACGACATCGACGAATAGCCCTGCTTGGCGAACTGGATGACGCGGTAGATGTAGTTCTCCGGCACGGCGGATTTCTTGGCCGCCTTGATCTCGCGCTTCAGCGCGGAGTTGATCGATGGATCGAAGCAGTCGTCGCCATTGCCTTCGCAATTGACGCAGGCCTTCATGATCGCTTCGAGATGCTTCTTGACGATCTTGGAGCCGGTCACCAGCGAGGCGACCTTCTGCTCTTCATTGACCTTCCAGTCGATGAATTCCTCGATATCGGGGTGGTCGGCATCGACGATGACCATTTTCGCGGCGCGCCGCGTCGTGCCGCCCGACTTGATGGCGCCCGCCGCGCGGTCGCCGATCTTGAGGAAGCTCATCAGGCCGGACGAGCGGCCGCCGCCCGACAGCTTTTCGCCTTCGCCGCGCAGCAGTGAGAAGTTGGAGCCGGTGCCGGAGCCGTATTTGAACAGACGCGCTTCACGCACCCAAAGGTCCATGATGCCGCCCTCGTTGACGAGGTCGTCCTGCACGCCCTGGATGAAGCAGGCATGCGGCTGCGGATGCTCGTAGGAGGATTTCGACTTGGTCAGCTTGCCGGTGAACGGGTCGACATAGAAGTGGCCCTGGCTCGGGCCGTCGATGCCATAGGCCCAATGCAGGCCGGTGTTGAACCATTGCGGTGAATTCGGCGCCACGCGCTGGGTGGCCAGCATGTAGGCAAGCTCGTCCCGGAAGGCGCGCGCGTCTTCCTCCGACGACTTGAAGTAGCCGCCCTTCCAGCCCCAATAGGTCCAGGTGCCTGCCAGCCGGTCGAAGACCTGGCGGGCGTCGATCTCGGAGCCGTAGCGCTCGGCTTCCGGCAGTTTGGCAAGTTCCGCCTCGTCGGCGACGGAGCGCCACAGGAAGGAGGGGACGTCGTTCTCCTCGATCTTCTTCAGGCGTGCGGGGACACCGGCCTTGCGGAAATACTTTTGCGCCAGGATGTCGGCGGCGACCTGGGAGAACTGCGCCGGCACATCGATGTTGTCCAAGCGGAACACCACCGAACCATCCGGATTCTTGATCTCCGAAAGCGCCTTGCGGAATTCGATCTCCGCATAGGCAGATTGTCCTGGCTTGGTGAAACGACGCTCGATGCGCATTGGTCCGGTCCCTTTTGTCTATATATAGCGCTTTCGTCAGGGGAATTTCTGCCCCCAATGCGAAACACGCATGTCCGCGTCTGCCGGCGTTCGAAAACGGCCGGCTCTCCATTTCGCGGTCTCCGCCGGCCCTGCTGGTCAAAACTCCTTGCGAAGTAACTGTCCAACGCGCCGACGAACCCCACGGGTCCCTCAAAACTGATTTTTTCGATTCCCTCACTTGAGGGAGATTCACACTATCTAGCGTCGAACGTACCTGCAAACACTAAATATAGTGTTAACAGACAATTTATTCAAGCCTGACAATTGTCCCAATTGTCCCCAATCGCCCCACAATTCCAACGCTTCCGCCGGCCTCGTAAACGGGCGGAAATGCGAGCAAAAACGCACATAATCCGGGAAAAATACCGGGCTCAGAACTTTCCGGTCGCACTCTCAACAGAAGCGCATGGCCTATAAAAGGCGACTCGTTTTGCGCCGTCAAGGATTCGTTTGCGTAGCTTTTGTGACCCCAACATCTTGTGTGTCACATATGTGGATAACGGGGATAGAAACCGGCGCGGCGATCGCAATTGCCGCCCAATGGGAGACGTGGATGCGGGCGATGTTCACACTATTGCCAGGGCAAGGGGGTGAGGCACGCGCTTGCCCCCAGGTTCCGACAGGATCAGCCGTAGTGCAGCCGGGGCTTTGGCTCGGTGCCGGTGAACTGCACGCCAAGGCGGTCATTGCGCCGCCAGCGAACCTCGCACCGATAGGCAATGCCGTCGAGCGGCACATAGAGAAGGAAGCGATCGGGAACCCGGGCTTCGAGTGGTATCTTCAGTTCGGCGCCGCCTTCGTGCTGATTGCGCAGCGTGCAACCGACTTCCGAATTCGAAATTCCGGTGATGATCGACCCGCCCTTGAGCACGCGCGGACGATGCTCGCGCTGGGGATCGCCGGACTCGTTCGGAATTGGATTTGCGGGGTTCGCCATCGATGAAAATACCAGAGCTGCCGAATCGTACCCTTGATTCCTTAGCAAAGCATTCACGTCGATGCGCGGCGCAGCGTGTCTCGCCTTTGAAAAAACCGTTCCGCTTGCCCTTGCAAACCGATCCGGTTTGCAGGCAGCGCGATGCCGCCGCTCAATGTCGCGTCAGGGGAAGCTGTGCGGGTCGGCGCAGAAATAGGCGATGATCTGGCAAAGGTCGGGTTCGTTGATCATGCGCACGGCTTCGCTGGAACTGACCCATTTGCGGGTGCGGGAGTGTTTTTCCTTCCAGCGGTCGGCGATCTTGTCGACGTGCAGCGGGAACACCAGGACCTCGCACGGCACTTCTTCGCCGGAAGCCAGCACCTTGGCGTAGAAGTAGCGGCCGGCTTCGAGATGAGAGATACTCCCCCGCAGCCCAGCTTCCTCGGCGGCTTCGCGCGCCGCGGCCTCGCAGAGCGGCTCCCTGGCCTCGGGCCAACCCTTTGGCAACACCCAGCGGCCGGTATCGCGGCTGGTGATCAGCATGATCTCGACACCGTTTCCGGCATCGCGCCAGGGCAGGGCGGCGACCTGAAGGCGGCACGGCGCCGTGCCGAAGAGCCGTCGGACCCTTTCGGCCAGATGATTGTGCGTCGTTGGCCTCGTCAACATCGAAGAAGCTAGCCCCAGCCTCCGGAATCGTTTGCCGTCTCACGAATCTTAGGGCTAATTGTCGGCAATAAAAGTAAAAAATTTCATTCGTCCGGCCGATTTCCGCCAATAGACGTCGATTTCGCAAAATATCCGGCCTGCCGGGCTTATTCGCGAAAGCAAATAATGCCCGTGCAAGCTGCTGATCTGTAACAGCCAGGTTGTTGCGAATCAGCTGGCGTGGTCGTCGGCGATCGGCTTCTGGTAGGTGAAGCCCATGTCCCACGGAAAATAGATCCAGGTGTCCTGGCTGACTTCGGTGACAAAAGTATCGATCAGCGGCCGGCCTTTCGGCTTGGCGTAGACGGTGGCGAAATGCGCCTTCGGCATCATCGCGCGCACGATGCCCGCCGTCTTGCCGGTATCGGTCAGGTCGTCGATGATCAGCACGCCGGCGCCATCGTCGGCCAGCAAGGCCGGCGTGATCTCTTTCAGCACCTGCAGTTGCCCCTGGCTGGTATAGTCGTGATAGGAGGCGACGCAGACCGTCTCGATGACGCGGATGCCGAGTTCGCGCGAGATGATCGCCGCGGGGACCAGCCCGCCTCGCGTGATGCAGACGATCGCTTTCCACTGCCCCTTGTTGGCGCCGGCAAGCCGCCAGGCGAGCGCCCGGGCGTCACGATGGAACTGGTCCCAGGAGACCGGAAAGGCTTTTTCGGGAAGGGACATGTCGCGCACTCCGCAGCACGCGGGGATCGCGCGCAAGAAAACAGGGGAATGCGCGCGGAATTAGCTGGAAAGCCCCCATCTTGGCAAGAGCATGGGCCTTGGCAAGAGCAGGGGTCTTGGCAAGAGCAGGGGCCTTGGCAAGCGCAGGCCTGACCGATCGCGGTGGACTTCAAACGCGTCGCATCGAAACAGATGCATGCGATCCGCTCCAAGTCTGCATGTCGTTGTCTCAAAACTCGCGACCTGCGCGACATGCGTCAACGCGACAGGAAGGCTGCTACCGGCGCGGTGCGCAGCACACTGCGCGTCACGCCGCCGAACAGAAGTTGTCGCAGCCAGGAGTGGCTGTAGGCGCCGAGCACCAGCAGATCGGCGCCGGTCTCCGCGATCCTGGTCTGGATGATGTCGTCGATCGAATTGCCTCCCGACTGCTGCAGCGAGACGCTGACGGTGGCGCCGTGGCGCGACAGCGCTGACGCGATTTCGGCGCCGGCGGCCTCCGCGCTGTCGTCGAGCGTTTCAGGCGGATCGATGACCAATATCTCGGTCTTCTCGGCTTCGATGATGAAGGGCAGCGCGTCGAAAGCGGCGCGCGCCGCCTCCTTGCTGCCGTTCCAGGCGAGCAGGACGTGTTTGAAGGTGGTGATCAGCGGACCCTCATGCGGCACCACCAGCACCGGCCGGCCGGCATCATAGACCAGCGTGTCGACATCAGCGCTCGGGTCACCGCCCGTTTCGCGTTGCGCCGCAATGATCAGGTCAGCGGCGCGCACGCTCGAAATCCCGGTCAGCGCACTGTCGCCCGAAAAGCTCTCCAGGCTTCGCCACTCGAAGGACAGGCCGGAATCCTCGATACGTCTGAGGAAAGTCGCCTGCAGTTTTTCGGCACGCTCGCGGTTCATGTCGGCCGAAACCTGCAGGAATTCAGTGTCCGGAAAGCCCGTGGCCGAGGTGTAGGGCACGGGAAGCGTTTCGGCGTGGATGCCGATCAGATGGCTCTGGAACCGGGTGGCGAGAGGAATGGCGCAGTCGAGCACGCGCTCCGCGTCCTGCTCGTTCTGCAGAATGGCGACGATGGTTTTGAAGCGCATGATAATCCCTCAATCTACGAGCTACCGAACTCGTGCCGAGGAAACGTTGCAGCTTCGTGCTTGGTTCCGGTCTGGACCAGATCAGCCGGGATTGCTGGCGAACCCGGCCACCATTGCCTCGACATCGGTACGCGCGGCATCCAGGGCCTCCTGGTTGCGGGCACGCACCACCAGTTCGGTCCAGAACTTGCCGTCGCCATATTTCGGATAGGAGCCGATGATCGTGTCCGGATGCGCTTTCTGGATATCGCCAAGCGGCCCGCCGATAAGGCCTTCGCCGAATGGGCAGGGCACGGTTGCCGACAGCATTTTCGTGCCGGCCTTTAGCGTCGGCACGACATTGTCGAGCATGGCCTGGAAGATCGACGGCACACCGGCCATGACATGGACGTTGCCGATACGGAAGCCGGGTGCAACGGACACCGGGTTGTCGATGAGATCGGCACCGCGTGGCATCCGTGCCATGCGTTTGCGGGCCTCCGTGTATTCGATGCCGCGCGCCGCGTAACTTGCCTCCAGCAGTGCATAGGCCTTGGCATCGTACTCGCAAGGCACGCCGAAAGCCTTGGAAATGGAATCGGCCGTGATGTCGTCATGCGTCGGGCCAATGCCGCCGGTGGTGAACACATAGGTGTAACGGGCGCGCACGGCATTCACCGCGGCAATGATCTCGTCTTCCTCGTCCGGGACGATGCGCACCTCCTTCAGGTCGATGCCGATCGCCGTCATGATATCGGCGAGATGACCGATGTTCTTGTCCTTGGTTCGGCCGGATAGAATCTCATCGCCGATGACGAGCATGGCGGCGGTCACGATTTCAGGCATGGGAGGCTCCGGTATGACGGGTGGCCTGAGATAGCGCGGCGCGGCGGCGGCCGCAATGCCGCCGGAACGGTGAACAATCCGCACCCGAGATATCCATTGCCTACGGACAGGGTGCCGCGTCACGGAAGTCGACCGTCGAAACGGGCGGCCTTCGCGCTCGCCGTTTCGACGGAAGGTTGCACCTGGATCGGGGGAAGCTAAGCTCATGCGGGTTCTGGTCCGGTGAACAATGATCTTGCCGATTCTGTCATGGCTTCTGGGCACGCTGTTCCTGCTGGCGGTCCTGGGGATCGCCAGTCTGGTGCTGGCGACGCTGTGGATCGCCGCCAAGGCTGAAAGGCTGGTGCCGCCGGTCGGAAAATTCATCGAGATCGGCGGCAACCGCATCCACTATGTCGATCAGGGTGAGGGGCAGCCGATTGTCTTCGTGCACGGGCTTGGCGCCCAACTCCATCATTTCCGGCACACTCTGTTCGAACGGTTCGGTCCGGGCTACCGGTTGATCGCGCTCGATCGACCGGGGTCGGGCTATTCGGTGCGAGCGCGCAGCGCCACGGGCCGGCTGCCCGAACAGGCCGAGATCGTGCGACGCTTCATTGAAGCCCTGGGACTGGAAAGGCCGCTGGTGGTCGGTCACTCGCTGGGCGGCGCCGTCGCGCTGACCCTGGCCGTGGAGCATCCCGAGGTAATTTCCGGCATCGCGCTTTTGGCGCCATTGACCCATCTGGAAGCCGGCATGCGCGAAAAGTCCGGCTTGCTCTATATCCCCTCACGCCTGCGGCGCTGGATCATGGCTTACACCATGGCGATACCGACAAGTCTCCGATATGCGCGGCCTACAATGGAATTCATCTTCGCGCCGCGGGTTTTTCCTGCCGACTACATGGTCGACGCAGGTGGATGGCTCGGGCTGAGGCCAACCCATTTCTACGCCACGTCCTCCGATGTCGTCGCAGTCGAGCAAGATCTCGGCCGCATCGAGCAGCGCTATGGCGAGATCGTCATGCCGGCTGGCATTCTCTTCGGAACGGCCGACCGCGTCATCGATATCCGTACCCACGGCGAGCCAATGCAGGACAAGATCGAAACACTTGATTTCGAATCTGTCGGCGGCCTCGGCCACATGCCTCAATTCAATGAGCCGGACCGGGTCATTGCCTTCATCAAACGCCTTGCGGCACGTGCGTTTTCCAAGCCGACATCAAACCGGCTTCACAACAATTTCAAGGAACCATTCGGCTGAATGCCGGGTTTTACCCCGTGTCGCACCCAAGACGACGAAGATATGGAGTAATTCAAAATGTACACAAAACTACTCGCAGCATCCGTCCTGACGATCGGTCTTGCCACAGCGGCGATGGCGCAGTCGTCGGATAGCAACTATTCCAACCATAGCTGGTGGTTGTTCGGCAATGAAGACCGGACGACTGTCGATCCCAACACCACCGGTAGTATCAGTGCGGACGGCTCCGGGTTGAACACTTTGGGCAATACCGGCGGGATTGGCCCATGTGCCGATCACACGCCCGGTCCAGACGCCAATGCCGGGCTGAACGTCAACGATCGGTACTGCGGCAAATAGGGCCACGCGGCGGTTGCTGGCCGCGGAGCGTTTCCTCTCCGGACGTCCGCGGCCGGCGTCCCGCTCAATGCCAAAAACTGACTGTAGATCCCAAACTAGTCGGAAACCTCTGTCTGAGGCCGATCCCGGCCGTCGGCCAGTTCCTCATGCCATTCGCCATCGGCATCTTCGTATTGGATGCCGTCCGTGGCTCCGGCGATCCGTTGCTCGGCCGAAGCGATTTCGGCGGCGCGCAATGCGTCCTGATGGGTGGGAAACGTCTCCGAGAAGGTCGCTCCGACCTTGTAGGCCCAACCGCCGTCATGCTCGACGATCTTATAAGTCAGCTTCGCCATGAAAACCTCCGGTTGAAAGGTCCGTCCGCTCAGTGCAGCCGGTCGTCGGGCAGTTGGTCGTCGGGCACCAGAACTTCCGATTCCTTGGCGGCTTCAATCAGCGCCCGGCGCGCATCCGCTGTCGAACGATAACCTTCCAGCACTTTGAGGCAAGTGTCGAGGGCATCACGATGGCGCGGGCCGCGATTGAGCGGCCACACGGTCATCAGGCATTCCGCCGCCTCCTGGGCGCTGCGGATATGGCGATATTTGCCGACGTGCCCAAGTTCGACGACGACCGGCACTTCAAAAGGTTTGTTGTCCATCATGGCCGCAACGCAAAGCAGCCAATTTGGTTGCAAACGTGGCCTTCAGCGTGCGCCCAAACGTCTCAGAGCCTGTTTGGAGGCTGCCATCCGACCGGGAGCGACTCGAAAACAGCCGCTCAGTAGCCGCAGTCGTTGCGCAGCCAGCGTGCGTTTGCCCAGCCGGTCCGGCCGCCGATTTCGACCTGATACCAGTTGCCGCGTCGGTCGAAGATCTCGGTATGATCGCCATTGAACAACTGGCCGATCATCCGCGACGACGAATTCGGCCGTGTCCGCACGGCAAGAAAGCCGCTGCCGGTCGATAGATTGTAGCGGCCGGACAGGCCGTGCACCGTGCCCTCGCAATATTGTGCGCCGGCCGGCGTCGACGTGCCGATCCAAAGTCCGGCCACAACGGTCAGCGCCGCAACCGGCAAGAATGCCTTGAACGCCATGATTTCCTCCCAAGCCCTGCCGCGCCCGCCGCGGCCTCACCGAACGTAACAGTTTGCGGCGAGAATTGAAGCGGGGCAACTGTCCAAAGCCAGGGGGCGCCGGTATCGGGAGAACGGGCCGATCAGCCCGCCGCCTTCATCCAGTGCTGCATGGTGGTCACCGATCGCGCAAGCTGCGGCGCCGGGTGGATTGTCTCGCTGAACGTCGCCGCCGCGCGCCATCCCCAGCGCGGATCGGCCAGGAAGGCGCGCGCCAGCGCCACCATGTCGGCACGGCCGTCGGCAACGATCGCTTCGGCCTGCTTCGGATCGTCGATCAGGCCAACCGCGCGGGTCGGAATGCCGGCACCCTTGCGCACGGCCTCCGCCAGATGCACCTGGTAACCCGGACCGGTGGGCAATTTCTGCAACGGCGAATTGCCGCCGCTCGAGCAGCAGAGATAGGCGACGCCCGCGTCCTTGAGTGCTTTCGCCACTTCGATCGCATCCTCGACGTCGAAGCCGCCATCGACCCAATCCTTCACCGACAGCCGCGCGCCGAGCATCAGCTTTGGCGTTGCCTTGCGCACCGCCTTGGCAATCTCGACGACAAGGCGCATGCGGTTTTCCAGCGAGCCGCCCCAACGGTCGGTGCGCTGGTTGGACAATGGCGACAGGAACTGGAAGATCAGATAGCCATGCGCGGCATGCAGCTCGAGGAAGTCGAAGCCCGCGCGTTCGGCCCGCCTTGCCGCGTCTGCGAAGCGTTCGATGAGGTGCAGGACTTCCTCCTCCTCCAGCGCGCGCGGCACGTTCCAGCCGGTGTCGTAGGCGATCGCCGACGCCGACACGGTCTGCCAAGGATCCTCGTCTGGCTGCAGCGGTCCGCCGCCCTCCCACGGCTTGCGATTGGAGGCTTTGCGGCCGGCATGGGCAAGCTGGGAGCCGAACTTCGTGCCGGGAGCGGCGACGCGTCTTGCCGCATCGAGTGCCCGACGGGCGGCAGCCTCATTGTCTTCGGAATAGAGGCCGAGGCAACCATGCGTGATGCGTCCGCGCCGCTCGACATCGGTCATCTCGACCGTGACCATGCCGGCGCCGGACATGGCAAGGTTCATCCAATGGTAGAGATGCCAGTCGCTGGCCGAGCCGTCTTCGGCCGAATACTGGCACATAGGCGCGACAGCGATGCGATTGGGAAAGGTAAGGCCGTCGAGGGTGATCGGCTGGAAAAGCGATGTTGTCATGAAAAGGGGCTCCGGGGAGGGGTTAGCCGCTATTTAGGCAACCGATCGAGTCTACGCCAGACACGAGGCGGTGAACCGGCTTCTGGACCAATCACTGAGGGCATTGCCGAAACGCCGGTTCGCGGCTAGGCCTCGACCCGATAGCATGGAGACCATGATGGAAGATCGCGTTCGCATCCGTTCGGAGGAAATCCTCTCCGATGACTGGGCTGTCCTGAAGAAGACCGTCCTCGACTACCGCCGGCGTGACGGACAGTGGGAGACGCAGGTGCGCCAGACCTATGATCGCGGCGACGGCGCGGTGATCCTACCTTACGATCCCTCGCGTTCGACCGTGCTCCTGGTGCGCCAGTTCCGCTATCCCGCCTACGTCACCGGCCACCGCGAGCCGCTGATCGAGGCCTGTGCCGGCCTGCTCGACGAAAACGATCCGGAAACCTGTATCCGCAAGGAAGCGGAGGAAGAACTCGGCTACCGGCTGCGGAACGTGGAGCGGTTGTTTTCGCCCTATATGAGCCCGGGCAGCGTCACCGAACGGCTCTGGTTCTTCATCGCCCGCTATTCGCCCGCCGATCGCATCTCGGCCGGCGGCGGCGCGGCGGGCGAAGGCGAGGACATCGAGGTGCTGGAAATGCCGCTCGACGAGGCGCTGGCCGGCATTGTCGACGGCCGCATTGTTGATGCCAAGACCATTATCCTGATCCAGCACCTGAAGCTGAACCCGATGCCGGCTTGAGTGCCGGCTATCCGGCGATCTGAAAAATTGTCGCTGGTGCGGACGACGGGAATCGAACCCGTACGATCAGAGATCGAGGGATTTTAAGTCCCTTGCGTCTACCAATTCCGCCACGTCCGCAGGCCAGCCCTTTTCAGACGCCAGACACAGGCCGTCAAGTCGTGTTCTTGGGCCTTGGCCGAACGTGCGAACAGACCGGCGGCTTGGCCATACTGGCGCGATCACGGAATTTTCGGCGCCGCGGGCATTGGTACGATGTTTGTGCGGCGGATTTGATCCGCCAAGGCCGGCGTCTCCCAGGCCCAACCCATTCCCCCGCCCACTGGGAGCGTCGGCCGCCCCAATTCCTTTTGAAATAGCTCCGCAAGCTCCGTCGTGGCCGGCAGCGCCACAACAGTGGGCTGGTTCAGAACTTGTAGCTCAAATTGATACCGACCGTGTTGAGCTTCACGTCCTGATCGCGATCGTTAAAGGGTTCCGCTACGTCGTAGTGCTCGGAGCCGAAATCATAGTAGCGATATTGCGCGCCGACGACGAACTTGTCGGTCAGCGCGTAATCGACGCCGGCGCCCAGGGTCCAGCCGATATTCGTGCGCGTGCTGGCGAACGCCGGACCAGCGACTTGCGACGTCTCGATGCCGGCAAAGGCGACGCCGCCAATGCCGTAGACCAGCAGGCGATCCACGGCGTAGCCGGCCTTGGCGTTGACCGATCCGAACCATTTGATGTCGGTGCCGAATGTGCTTCCCAGGCCCGATTCCGTCGTGCCGTCGATCGAGGAATAGTTGAGTTCGGCCTCGGCGCCGAGCACCGCCTGGTCGAACTGCCACAGGCCGGCGACATGGCCGCCGACGAACCCGCCGTCAATGTCGGGCGTGATGGAAAACGGCGCGCCTTCTGTTCCTGATATGTCGGATTGGCCCCAGCCATAGCCAGCCTGCAGGCCGGCATAATAGCCCGTCCAGTCGAAGCCGGGCGCGGTCATCGGCACGTCGGCACCGATGTCCGCCGCGAACGCCGACCCGCACATGAGGACAAGATAGCCGGTACTGGCAAACGTCAAACGACGCATCGAGTTCTCCGAAATGACGGTTCAGAAAATCCTGCCGGGACGATAACCGTTTTCGTCGCAAAACGGAATCCCATTGTTCAACAGTTGTGATTCACCTGTTGCTGCACAGAATCTCCCTATTTGGCGTCGATGAAGTCCAGCACCGCCTGGCTATATTCATCCGGCGCTTGCAGCATGGCGAAATGACTGGCGTTGGGCAGGATGATCAGCTTCGCGCCTGGGATGGCGGAGGCTATGTATTCGGTGTGTTCGCGCTTGATCGCCTCATCATGGTCGCCGGCAACGATCGCCGTCGTCGTGGTGATCTTGGCGAGCTGTTCCTTGGTCCACGCCGGCTCGCTCTCCCACATATGGCTGATTTGCGCCACGAAGGCGTCATACTGGTCCGGCGTTTTCGACATCCTCTTGTAGTCGCGGCCGGAGCGGTCGATGTAGGCGGCAAAGGTCTTGTTGGTCATCACGCCCGGATCGACACCGTCGGTGGTTACGTTGGCCGCTTGCGCAAAGAGTCTGGTCAGCCGCTCTGGATGATGCAGCGCGATGTCGATGCCGATAATGCCGCCATCGCTCCAGCCGACAAGCGCGGTCTTGTCGATCTTCAGGTAGTCGAGCAGCGCGAGATAATCCGACGCCATCAAGTCGTAGCCGTAAGGCTGCTCGGTGCGGGTGGAGCGACCATGGCCACGGCTGTCGGCGACGATCACCTTGTGCGTTTTGGAAAGCGTCGCCACCTGGCTGGCCCAGATGTCGGCGTGGCCAAGGCCGCCATGGATGAGCAGCACCGGGTCGCCCGCGCCGAAAACGGCGTAGTACATCTGGATGCCGTTCACCGGCGCATATCCGCTCTGATCGGGTTCGGGCATGGCCGCGGGCTCCGGCAAGGTCTGCCAACGTTCCTCGGCGGCGGCAAAAGTGGTTGGCGCGGCGAACAGGACGACGATGGCGAACGCTTTCCAAAAACGGGTCATGTTTCCCTCTTACGGCTCGGTCCGCGGACAGCATTGCGTTTTGGCCAGATTAGTCAACAAGCCCGGCCGCCGTCGGATGTTGGACCGACGGCTCTGGCGGCGCCCGCCCACATTTGCGAGACTGGGCGCAACCGAGGAATCGCCAATGACGAAAGCCAAGCCCGCAAGGCCCGCAAAACCCAAACCCTGGACCGAGATGGCGACACATCTGGTCGATGTCGCCATGGGGCGAAAGCCCGCCGACCTGGTCGTCCGCAACGGCCGCTGGGTGAATGTCCATTCAGGCGAGATCATCGCCGGCACCGACATCGCCATTGCCGGCGGGCGCTTCGCCTATTGTGGGCCGAACGCCAGCCATGCCATCGGCCAGGGCACCAAGGTGGTCGACGCCGGCGGGCGCTATCTGGTGCCCGGCCTCTGCGACGCGCACATGCATGTCGAGAGCGGCATGGTGACGGTGACCGAGTTCTGCCGGGCGGTCATCCCGCACGGGACCACGTCGATGTTCATCGACCCGCACGAGATCGCCAATGTGCTGGGGCTGCCAGGCGTGCGGCTGATGCATGACGAGGCCGTTGCCATGCCCATCAACGTGCATGTGCAGATGCCGTCTTGCGTGCCTTCGGCGCCGGGGCTGGAACATGCCGGCGCCGAACTGACGGTCGCCGATGTGGCGGAAGCGATGACCTGGGAAAACATCATCGGGCTTGGCGAAGTGATGAATTTCCCCGGCGTCGCCGCCAACGATCCGGTGATGTCGGGCGAGATCGCCGCGACGGTCAAGGCAGGCAAGACGGTCGGTGGCCACTATGCCTCGCGCGACCTCGGCCTGCCGTTCCATGGCTATGTCGCCGGCGGCCCGGAAGACGACCACGAGGGCACGCGCGCCGAGGACGCCATTGCCCGTGTGCGCCAGGGCATGAAGGCGATGCTGCGGCTGGGCTCGGCCTGGTACGACGTCGCCTCGCAGATCAAGGCGGTGACGGAGAGCGGGATCGACCCGCGCAACTTCATCCTGTGCACCGACGACAGCCATTCCGGCACGCTGGTTCATGAAGGCCATATGGACCGCGTGGTGCGCCACGCCATCCAACAGGGGTTGAAGCCGGTGACGGCGATCCAGATGGCGACGCTCAACACAGCCCAGCATTTCAAACTGGAGCGCGAGATCGGCTCGATCGCGCCGGGGCGGCTGGCCGACCTGCTGATCGTCTCGGATCTCGCCGCAATGGCAATCGATGAGGTCTATGCACGCGGCGTCAGGCTGGCCAAGGGCGGCAAGCTCGAAATCGACATTCCGGCCTATGATTATCCGAAGACGGCGAAGAACACCGTCAAGCTCGGCAAGAAGCTGAAGGCCCACGACTTCGACATCGCCGCTCCCAAGGGCGCCAACGAGGTGCGGGTGCGCGTCATCGGCGTCATCGAGAACCAGGCGCCGACGCGGGCACTGGAGGCCGATCTGCCGGTAGAGGACGGGCTGGTCGCCATGGATCGCCGCAACGATGTCTGCCAGATCGCGCTGGTCGAGCGCCACAGAGGCACGGGCGGCGTCACCAACGCCTTCGTCTCCGGCTTCGGCTACATGGGCGACTGCGCCATGGCGTCCAGCGTGGCGCATGACGCTCACCACATCATCTGCGTCGGCACCAACAAGCAGGACATGGCGCTGGCCGTGAATCGTCTGGGCGAGGTCGGCGGCGGCGTCGTGCTGTTCTCCAAGGGCAAGGAACTGGCCCTGGTCGAAATGCCGATCGCCGGGCTGATGTCGGACGAGCGGGCTGAAATCGTCGCGGCCAAGGCGGACAAGCTCACCGAGGCGATGCGCAAGATGGGCTGTTCGCTAAACAACGCCTATATGCAGCACTCGCTGCTGGCGCTGGTTGTCATTCCGGAGCTCAGGATTTCCGATGTCGGACTGATCGACGTGACGACTTTCCAGAAGGTCGATCTCTTCGTCTAGGGTATATCGATATTCGGGTGAGGCCGGCCTGCGAATGGTGGCTTTCTGCGCTTCCGGTGCTCACGTACTTAAAGTACGCTCCGCTCCGGTTCTCGAAAGCCGCCATTCTCGACTCGGCCTGACCCGAATCTCAACATACCCCGGCGCTTGTTGATGGTACTCAGCCGCCGGTGGCTATGGTCAGCACCTTGAATGGTGTGGTGATGACGATCTCGGCGACCGAGCCGACAGCCTTGCCGAGGCCTTGACCGATATTGTTGAACTGTGTCGGGTCGGGTTCCTCCGAAGCCAGGCCAGCCGGTGCTCGCAGCCGGTCGCCGAGCAGTTGCACCAGGATCGGGTTATCGGCGAATTTGGCGTGGTTGAGGCGATCGCCGGACTTCAGTTTGCTCAAGTCCACAACCGATACGCCGTAGCTGGCAAGGTCGGCTGCATTGCCATAGTCGCCGACTCGCGGTTTGTCGCCGGACAGAAGGCCTGACAGTCTCAAGGCGCGGTCGTCGCCCGAAAGCAGGATGGCGAACGGCTTGTCCGGCTTGCCGTAGCGGATCATCTGTTTCTTGAACACATCGACGTCGATATCCGGCGAGGCCAGAATGACATAGCCGAGCTTCCCGCCGAGATCGCGGTCGCCGGTGATGGCGAGTTGCCGCAGCGCCTCCATGGTCAACCACGTCCCCATCGAATGGGCGATAATGTCGATGCTTCTCACCTTGGTCTTGGCAAGCATTCTCAGCGTTGCTTCAAGATCGTCGCGCGCCGCGTTTGCACTATCCCTGTCGTAGAGATAGCCCGTCGTCTTGGCACTCGACGCCCATGAAAACAGAACGGGCGTACCTGGATATTTCGTGTCGTGAGCGATCTGCGTCAGCCGATAGATGCCGTCATCGAAGCCATTGTTGAAGCCGTGCACGAAAACCAGCGCACGGTCTCCGCGCATGGCAATGTCGGCGCCGACCGCCTTGGCGAATTGCGGCGCGCCTTCGTAGAAGGCGACGTCCTTGGCGGTGAAGTCCTTGGCTGGAGCGCTGTTTGCCGATCCCTTGGCCCGCTCGATGGCGCCGACTTGATGGCTTTTCGGAACGGTGACGTCGACGCGGGCAAAGCTGGTGGTCAGCGAGCGATCGCCGTCGAACACCTGTCGCGGATCCTTGATTGCCTTCTGGCGGGTCGTGGCAACGAAGATCTCATGCGTGGCCGCGATGTCGGAAGCGGGCACTGAGACAGCAGTTCTGTTGAGCAGGTCATGCGTGTTCCGGCCGGCGCAGCCGGTGACAGCGAGCGCGATCGCAACGACGAGGTAACTCTTCGAACGCACGGTCACGCGCCGGCTCCCGCGAAGGGGGACGTCAAACGCATGACGTCGCTGGCTATTCCGATAAAGCCAGAGACCGGCGCGGTCCAGTTCAAAGTGAGTCCATGCGTCCGCGATGCTGAACAGGAACGGCGAAAACCGCGGGACCGCATCTATTGCCCGAGCAGGCCGATGCGGTCGGTCACGTCACGGTCGCTGGCAAAGCCGTCATCCTCGCGCAGCCGCTGGCCGATCATCTTCACCAGCGTTGGATTGTCGGCGAATTTCGTATGGTTGAAGCTGTCGCTTCCCTTGACCTTGGAGAGGTCGACGACGGTCACGCCGTAGGAAGCAAGATCGGCGGCATCCTTGTAGTCGCCGACGCGCGGCCGCGAACCGGCGATCAGGCCGGAGAGCCTCAGCGCCCGATCGTCGTCGGACAGCAGCAGGATGAACGGCTTGTCGGGCTTGCCGTAGCGCCGCATCTGGCTCTTGAACACGTCGACATCGATGTCGGGCGAGGCCAGCACCACGTCGCCGAGTTTGCCGCCGAGATCGCGGTCGCCGCTGATGGCCATCTGGCGCAGCGTTTCCATGGTCACCCAGGTTCCCATTGAATGGGCGACGATGTCGATGCGACGGGCGCCCGACTGCTGCAGCATCCTGAGCGTCACTTCCAGCTGGTCGCGGGCGGCACTGGCGCTTTCCTTGTCGTAGACATAGTCGGTGGTCCTGGCGCCGGATGCCCAGGAAAACAGCACGGGCGTGCCGGGATAGCCGGAATCGTGGACAAGCTGGGTGAGGCGATAGACGGCGGCGTCGAAGCCTGTGTTGTAGCCATGCACGAAGACCATGACGCGGCCGCCGCGCGCTGCGATGTCGGCGTTGAGGGCGCTGGAGAATTTCGGCTGTGTGTCGTAGCCGACGACCTCGGAGGCCATGAAATATTTGGCCGGGTCATCCGACTTGCCGCGCGAGCGCCGCTCGATCTGGCCGGTCTCATGGGTCCCCGGAACGGTGACGTTGACGCGGGCGTAGTTAAGCGTCGCCGAGCGCTCGCCGTCGAAAACCTTGTTTGGATCGTCGGATTTCTTGCGCGTCGTGGCGATGAAGATGCTGTGGTTGCCGGCGATCTCCGTCACCGGAGCGGACACCATGGCGCTACCCAGCAGTTCCTGTGTTTGCGAGCCCGCGCAGCCGGCGACGAGCAAGGCAAGGACAACGGCAAAGATCTTGTTCAAAGGCACGCTTGAAATTCCAACTCCGGCCGAAAGGCCTGTCTACCCCCGCCACCTCCCGGACAGGCAGAGTGCGGCGGAACTAAGTCGTGTCCAGTCGAAATGTGATCAGCGCCCGGCTACAGCCATCGCAGTGTTGCGCGAAAGCCAAAATGGCGGGAGGAACGCATGCGTGGTGCGCGCAATGAGCGGCATCACCGTCGGCTCGCCGAATTCCGGCAAGGACATGGATTCAGGCCAACCGATGACACGGCATGAACAAACGCCTCCAAGTGCTTGCAAGGATTCTACGAATGCCCGTTGCGGAAGGGCATGAATGGCCGGACAATGGCGTCGCGAGGCTGGATATGCAATAGGCGGGGCCGGCTGCGCGGTCCGATCGATGATTGAGGGTCCGCGGGCGACAACCGGCGCGAGGTGTTTTCCAATGAACAGTTTTTCTTCCCGCGTCGCTGCCGCTGCCGCGGCGATCCGCCAGATCTTTCCGGAAACGCCACTGCAGGAAAACGACTATTTGTCGAAAAAGACAGGTGCGCGGGTGCTGTTGAAGCGTGAGGATCTGTCGCCGGTGCGTTCCTACAAGATCCGCGGCGCCTTCAACTTCTTCCGCAAGACGCTGGCGGCGGGCAACGAGGCCGAACTGTTCGTGTGCGCGTCCGCCGGCAACCATGCGCAGGGCTTTGCTTTCGTCTGCCGCCATTTCGGCAAGAAGGGCGTGGTGTTCATGCCGGTGACGACACCGCAGCAGAAGATCGACAAGACCAGGCTGTTCGGCGGCGATTTCGTCGAGATCAGGCTGGTTGGTGACTTTTTCGACGACTGCTACCGTGCCGCCTTCGAATTCACCGAAAGTTCCGGCGCCCATATGGTGCCGCCCTTCGACCACAAGGACATCATCGAGGGCCAGGCGACCGTCGCCTATGAGATCGCGGACCAGATGCCGGGCGCCCGCATGCCCGATATCATCATGCTGCCGGTCGGCGGTGGCGGGCTCGCCGCCGGCGTCACCCATTATTTCGCCGATCAGGGCCGGGAAGCGCGCTTCGTCTTCTGTGAACCGGCCGGCGCGCCGAGCCTGCGCGAGAGCCTCGCCGCGGGAAAACGGCTCAAACTCGCCAAAGTCGACAATTTCGTCGATGGCGCGGCGGTGGCCGAGATCGGCCGCGAGCCGTTACGGCATCTCAAGGATTTTCCGGCCGACACGGTGCGGCTGATCCCGGAAAATCGGCTTTGCGCCACCATGATCGAGATGCTCAACGTCGAAGGCGTAGTGCTGGAGCCGGCCGGCGCCCTGGCGATCGATGCGCTGAAGGATTTCTCCAGAAAGGAAATCAGGGGCAAGACCATCGTCGCCGTGGTTTCGGGCGGCAATTTCGATTTCGAGCGGCTACCGGACGTCAAGGAGCGGGCGCTGCGCTTCGAGGGCTTGAAGAAATACTTCATCATCCGCTTCCCCCAGCGGCCGGGCGCGCTGCGCGACTTCCTCGAACTGCTCGGTCCCGACGACGACATCGCCCGCTTCGAATATCTGAAGAAATCGGCGCGTAATTTCGGTTCGGTGCTGATCGGCATCGAAACCAAGGACCGCCGCAATTTCGACCTGCTCAAGGCGAATTTCGAGGCCGAGGGCGTCCAGTACCAGGACATCACCGACAACGAGACATTGGCCGGGTTCATCATATGAGCGGTGCTGGAAAAATCTTCGTCGCGCTGTTTTCCGGCATCAATGTCGGCGGCAACCGCATCGTCAAGATGGCGGAGTTGCGGTCGTTCTTCGAGGGTCTCGGCTTCTCCGATGTCGCCACCTATGTGCAGAGCGGCAATGCCGTGTTCAAGGCGAAGAAGGGCGATGCGGTCACGCTGACGAAACAGCTCGAAGCAGCCTTCGAGAAGAAATGGGGTTTCCATTCACGCATCATGGTGCGCGATCTCTCATGGTTCGAGCGGTTGGTGGACGAAAATCCCTATCCGGACGTGGCCGCGGACCACACGAAGTTGCACGCCTATGTGCTGGAGCGCGAGCCGACCGCCGACGAGGTGGCGCGGCTGGCCGAAAAGTGCACAGGGCCCGAACGCTTCGAGATCAAGGGCGATGTGCTCTACCTGCACGCGCCGGATGGATTGGGCAAATCGGTGTTTGCCGGGCTGATCCCGCGCACGTTGAAAGTGCCGGGCACGGCGCGCAACTGGCGCTCGGTGCGGGCGCTGCTGGAGATGGCCGCTCAGGCCGGTGGAAAATAGGGTCCTTATGCCGCCGGCGCGGGCTTCCAGGCGAAGGTCAGTTCTTCACGGAAAGCAAAGCGCTTGATGTAATCGGCGACGACGCTTTCCAGGCGTTCGATCGATCCGGCTTCGTCAGTTGATACCGTTATATGCAGCGCGGTCGCGTCGGCATCCATGACGGTGCGGCCGAGCGAGAGATCGATGGTGCCATGGGCGGGATCGAACTCGACCGGGAATTTATGCGCCCAGTGTTTGCACAACTGCTGCAGGTAGCGGCTGGCATGTTCGGTGGCGACATCGGCACGGCTGGTCGGCATGAATGAATTCTCCTGGTGAGCGCCGGCCCCTTGCCGGGCAGGCGCTATAGGCAGGTAGATAGGTGCCGTCGATCAAGACGGCAAAGGCGGACGGCTTGTCCGCCTGGCCGCTCCACTCAAGATGGCGTGATCGCTACCAGGTGCCGGTGTTCGGCATCGAGGCCCAGGGCTCGGCCTTGGGCTTCGCCGGTCCCTTCTGCAGCAGCTCGATCGAGATGCCGTCCGGCGACTTGACGAAGGCCATATTGCCGTCGCGCGGCGGCCGGTTGATGACGACGCCGTTGTCCATCAAATGCTGGCAGGTGGCGTAGATGTCGTCGACCTCATAGGCGAGGTGGCCGAAATTGCGCCCGCCCTTGTAGTCTTCCGGATCCCAATTGTAGGTCAGTTCGATCAGCGGCGCCTTGTCGGCGATGCCGCTTTGCTCGTCTTCCGACGCGGCGAGGAAGATCAGCGTGAAGCGGCCCTGCTCGTTTTCGTAGCGGCGCACCTCCTTGAGGCCGAGCTTGTTGCAGTAGAAGTCAAGCGAGGCGTCCACGTCGGCGACGCGGACCATGGTGTGCAGATAGCGCATGTGATTTCCTCGACAAATTGCGTTGCGGTGCAACATAGGGTCGGCCCTGTAAAAGGGCAATCGTGCGGCAGCGCGCAATGCCGGCAAAGAACAAATCCGGTATTCCCCCCATTGAACCGTGAAAAAAGGCACGGCAGGTCTTGCACACACCGGAAGTGGCGGTGTTAATCTGGTGCCAAGAATCAGTTGCGGTGTTCTTGAAAAGAGGGGGGCATTCTTATGGGGGAAAAGGCCTCTTTCATGGGGCGGGACGGACCCCTTGGCGACGCCCGGCAGCGTGACGAAGGCGGCGACGCCGCCGACCTGCTCGAAATTGCCGGCGCCATCAAGTGGTTCGATGTGGCCAAGGGCTACGGTTTCATCCTTCCGGATGACGGCATTTCGGGCGACATCCTCCTCCACGTGACATGTCTTCGAAAGGACGGCTTTCAGACGGCCCTGGAGGGCGCGCGCGTGGTCTGCCTCGTCAAGCATGGCGACCGCGGGTTGCAGGCCTTCCGGGTGCTCTCCATGGATCTCACCACCGCAGTTCACCCGGCCGAGATGCAGGAGCAGCGCACCCATATCGTGGTGACGCCGGAAAGTGGTCTCGAACGCGCCTTGGTGAAGTGGTTCAACCGCACCAAGGGTTTTGGTTTTCTAACCCGCGGCGAGGGCACCGAGGACATCTTCGTCCACATGGAGACCTTGCGCCGTTACGGCATCACCGAGCTTCGGCCCGGCCAGGTCGTGCTGGTTCGTTTCGGACGCGGCGACAAAGGCCTTATGGCCGCCGAAATTCACCCCGATATGGGGACCTTGCCGGTCTCGCATTAAGACGATTCCCGGCCGAGGATCTCAAATGGCTCACAGAAACTGGCTGACGGCGGGCGTGGTATGCGCCGTGATTGCCGTCATCGTCGCCGCAGGCGCCTTCTTCTATTCCGGCCGGCCGACCTCGGCGGACAGCCGGGCGATGATCCTTCCGGTCGATCCGGCGCCGCTGGTCGTGGTGACGAAAGGCGGCGACCGCTCTTTTTCCATTGAAGTCGCCGACACCGATCGAGAGCGCGAGGCCGGTTTGATGTATCGCCAGGACATGGCGGACGACCATGGCATGCTGTTCGTCTTTGAAATGCCGCAGCAGGTCAATTTCTGGATGCACAACACGCCGATGCCGCTCGATCTGATCTTTGTCGGCCAGGACGGCAAGATCCGGGCGATCAAGCACGGCGAGCCGCAGTCCGACGCCGTTGTTTCGCCCGGTGTCCCCGTGCGCTTCGTGCTCGAGCTCAAGGCCGGCACGGCTGCCAGGAATGGCATCGAATATGGCGACCTGTTGCGCCATCCGGCCGTGGGCACGGTATCCGGCCCCGGCATGCCGCCAGCCGACAATGGCGATTCGCCCAATGGCGGGGGCGGCTGAGTGGGCAGGCGGGATCGCTGATGCGGCTTTTCACCCATGACGGCTTCGACCTTGCCTTCCTCGACCGCCAGCCGGCATCGGGCGAGGGCGACCCGGTGCTCATGATCCACGGCTTCGCCTCGAACCACCATGTCAACTGGGTGTCGCCCGGCTGGTTCAAGACGCTGAACGATGCCGGTTACCGCGCTATCGCCTTCGACAATCGCGGCCACGGTTCGTCGTCGAAGAGTTATGAGGAAGCGGACTATACGCCGGTCAAGATGGCTTCGGACGCCGCCGCCCTGCTCGGCCATCTCGGCATCCAACGCGCCCATGTCATGGGCTATTCGATGGGCGCGCGCATCGCGGCGTTCATGGCACTGTCGGATCCGGACAAGGTGGCGACGCTGGTCTTTGGCGGCCTCGGCATCGGCATGATCGATGGTGTCGGCGATTGGGATCCGATCGCCGCGGCCCTGCTTGCCGATGATCCGGCCGCGACAAGCCATCCGCGCGGCCGATCGTTTCGCGGCTTCGCCGACCAGACCCGCAGCGATCGCCGTGCATTGGCCGCTTGCATTGCCAAATCGCGCGAACTGCTGAGCGAGCAGGATATTGCCCGCATCGCCCAGCCGACGCTGGTCGCTGTCGGCACGACCGACGACATTGGCGGCTCGCCCGATGAACTCGCGGCGTTGATGTCGAACGCCAGGGCCTTTCACATCGAGGGCCGCGACCATATGCTGGCCGTTGGGGACAAGACCTTCAAGCAGCGCGTGCTGGAGTTCTATGCCGAAAATCCGCTCTGAGCGGACAGCGAGGGGAGAGGGACGTGACTGCCCTCAGCCTGTGGTGAGAGCCGCCAGCGACCGCGTCATGTTTTCCCGGGCCTGCCGTTCAAAGCGTTGCCGGAACTCCTCCGTGTGGAAAATGTGTGGGCGGGCGAGGAAATTCTTCAGCACCGCACTGCGCCCGGCCCGCCACATCGGCTCCTCCACCCATTGATACTCGCGCCGCACGGCGCGCTCATAGGCGTCGAAGGCTTCCGGCGCGGCACCCAGGATCGCCAAATCCATATCGAGGAAGAGACTTGCGTCCCGTGTGCTCGTCGCGTCGTCAAACGGCGGCACCTGGTGTGTGGCGGTGGCGACGATCATCGCCGAGATGCGGTTCAGGCGTGAAGGATCCGCGCGGCCCGCCAGCTTCTTCTCGGCGAGGTCGGCACTTTGCGCCTCGTTGTCCTTGGCCTTGCTGTCATAGACGGCATCGTGGAACCAGATCGCCGCTTCGACGGCTCCGGGGTCGCCGAGCGCCGCTCGATAATCACCCGCCAGAGCCAACATCGCCTCGATATGGGCAAGGTTGTGGTAATGGCGGCCTGGTCCCCGGTAGAGTGCTGAGAGCTCGCTCTTCAGAGCGTCGTCCATCAAGGGTTCGTTTTCCATCGCTGCTTGAATTCCCGCGAACCAAATCCATTTGACAATGCACTAAGGAAAATTGAGTTCAATCGTGCTATGATCTGGCTTATATGTGCGGCCGGACAACAGGCAAGCACAACAGGCAAGCCCGGCAGGGCGCAGGACGAGACGGCGATGAACAGCATCAGCATTTCCCGACACAGCGCATTGCAGCCGGTCGACCCGATCTGGCGTTCGATCCGCGACGAGGCAATGGAGGCTGTCAACCGCGACCCATTGCTCGCCGCGTTCCTCTATTCGACCATCCTCAACCAGGACAGCCTGGAGGAAGCGGTCATCCATCGGCTGGCCGAGCGGCTGGCGCACCAGGACATCGGCTCCGATCTCATCCGCCAGACCTTCAAGTCGATGCTGGCAGATGACAAGGACTGGCCGACGACCGTGCGTGTCGACATCCAGGCCTATTACGACCGCGATCCGGCGTGCGACCGGTTCATCATGCCGGTGCTCTATTTCAAGGGTTTTCACGCCATCCAGACCCATCGGCTGGCGCATTGGCTGTGGAACCAGGGCCGCAAGGATTTCGCCCTTTATCTGCAGAGCCGCTCATCCTCGGTCTTCCAGACCGACATCAACCCGGCCGCGCGCATCGGCAAGGGCATCTTCATCGACCACGCCACCGGCCTTGTGGTCGGCGAGACCGCGGTCATCGAGGATGATGTGTCGATCCTGCATGGCGTAACACTGGGCGGTACCGGCAAGGCCGGCGGCGACCGTCATCCCAAGATCCGCTACGGCGTGCTGATTGGCGCCGGCGCCAAGATCCTCGGTAACATCGAAGTCGGCCATTGCTCGAAGATCGCGGCAGGCTCGGTGGTGCTGTCGCCAGTGCCGCACAACAAGACGGTAGCCGGCGTGCCGGCCCGCGTCGTCGGCGAGACCGGCTGCGATCAGCCGTCGCGCCAGATGGATCAGCTTCTGCCGTCGCAGTCGATGGATCAGGTCGTCAGCTTCGACATCTGATTTTTACGAGGCCTGCCGCCTGCTTGCCGGATTCCGGCCGCGGGCATGAGTGGTGGTTGTCTCGTCTTATCAAGCCGCTTGCCTTTACATCGCCATTGTCGACGTGCCAGAAGCGCGTTCGAACGAGCAAGCCCGATGATCGGAGAAGACTGTTGAAGCCGGACGAAATCAGAAAGCTGGACGCCTATTTCAAGCGCGTCTTCCAGAACCCCAAGCTCGAGGTCAAGGCACGGCCGCGCAAGGAAGATTCGGCCGAGGTCTATGTCGGCGACGAATTCCTCGGCATCGTCTTCAAGGACGAGGACGACGGCGACTACAATTTTTCGATGGCGATCCTCGACATCGACCTGGCCTGAGCCAGCATCTTGCGCTTGCCGGCTGCGCCTCGAATGCGGCCGGCCAGCCGGATCTCCCGACGCTTTCCTATGCTAATGTCCTGGTTTCAGGACGCGCCCGGCTTCGGTGGCGATTGCCGCGTCAAGCGCCTGCCAATCGCCCAGAAATTCCCTGGGGAAGCGATAGGTGAGGCTGAGCTCGTCGCCGACCTGGATGTCGCGCTCGCAGGGCGCCAGCGATTCCTCGGCACTCGGCCCGCTCAGGCAACGGGCCACGAACGGGTCCTTGCCGGGGCGCTTGCCGACAACCAGCACCTCGTTCAAATAGCCTGATTTCTCGTTGAAACCGTACACCGTCGTGCCGCCAGGCCCCGCAATGCCGGGTTTGGTGATCAACGCGTTGTAGATCGGCGCGAAGCGGCCACTCATGTCACGCGACATCATCTGCTGTTCGAAGGACAGGAAGATGATGTTCTTGGCTGTCCCCGTGTGGTTGAAGTCGTCGCGCGCGGCCTCGCTGTAGCCGTCCATCTGGGGATAGCGCAGATAGAGGTCGAGCCGCGAGGCGATGCCGTCGCGCCGGGCCTGGGCGAAGCGGATGGCGTTGGCCGGCACGGCGAGGACATTGTTGCCGATCACCACCTGGTGGACCGTTGTGTCGTCGGTGTATCCGGCCATGGCGATCGAATGGCCGAACCATTTGCCGCCAAGGCTGATCGCTGCCGACAGCAGGGCCAGCGCCGCGAACCCGTAGAGCACCCGCTTCATCAGCCTGGAATCGACCACGGTGATTTCGGGGCCGTTGGCGAGCGCTGCCTGTTTCATTTCAGTCCCCGGATCTCCGGCCGCCACCTGTCCGCCTCCCGTGTCCCTGTGCGGCACACATCGTACGGCACGGCTCTTGCAGCCTTCATGGAACGACTGTGCAATTTCATGGTAAATGGAAAGTTAAGATGGGACCGCTGCAACTCACTCTCTTCGCTTTTGTCGTCGGGTTGACGGCCTGCGGGCTGGCTGGATCGGCCATGGAACTGGTCTCGGGCCGCAAGGTCGCCTTCACCGAACCCTATGTGTCGCCGTCCCATATCTTGCGCTCGCTGCTCGCCACCGCGTGTGCCGGGCCCTTCATGCTGGTCAACGATGCCATCGATGCCCGGCGCGAGCGCCGCATTTCGATGATAGCGCTAATGTCCTGCGGCTGCACGGCGATCGCCTGGGCCTTGGCGCTGGGCGTGGTCGTGCTTGCCATTGCCTCATGGACGATCCGTCTCCTAGGCTTGCCAGCCTGAGACGATTCGGAGATCAAGAAATGCCGCTTTATGCGATCGATGGAACGGAGCCCAGCTTCGTGGATGCCGAGACCAACTGGATCGCGCCCGATGCGACGCTGATCGGCGACGTGCGCGTCGGCCGCAACGCCGGCTTCTGGTTCGGTACCGTCATTCGCGGCGACAATGAGCCCATCGTCATCGGCGCCGACACCAATGTGCAGGAGCACACGGTGATGCACACCGATCCCGGCTTCCCGCTGACCATCGGGGAGGGCTGCACCATCGGCCACCGCGCCTTGCTCCATGGTTGCACGATTGGCGACAACAGCCTGATCGGTATGGGCGCCATCGTGCTGAACGGCGCGAAAATCGGCAGGAATTCGCTGGTCGGCGCCGGTGCACTGGTCACCGAAGGCAAGGAATTCCCGGACAATTCGCTGATCGTCGGCTCGCCCGCCAAGGCAATCAGGGTTCTGGACGACGCGGCCGTGGCAAGGTTGCGCGGCTCGGCCGCGCACTACGTTGCCAATGGCAAGCGCTTCAAGGCTGGGTTGAAGAAGGCCTGAGGCCAGTTTGGCCTATATCTGTCGCCGACCGTCTTAATCGCGGCCCAACTCACCGTTGGAACCACGCCCGGTCATCGCATCGTGCAGCAATGAAGCACCTGCTTCAAAACCGGCAATCTGGGCCTCTTCCACGGCCGTCCTGTAGTCATCGATGCGGGTTTCGAGTGCCGGGTCGGCGCCCGCCGCCAAAAGCAGGCGGATCGCATCGACACTGCGGATTGCCACCGAATAGTGAAGCGGCGTCCAATCGTTCACACCCCGCATGTTGGGATCGGCTCCGCCGTCGATCAATATCCGCACGATGTCCAGCCTGTCGGCCCGGTCGGTGGACAGCGCCGCGATGATGGACGGAAACCCGCCGTGATCCTGATAGTTCGGATCCGAGCCAGCATCCAGCAAGGTCGAGATGAAACCGACGGGGCTCCAATAGATCGCATATTCCAGCGGATGCCCGAGGCCGAGTTCAAACGGCATGCGCTCGTCGAACCAGCGGGGCGAGTCACCCAGGGCTACGCCGAGGCCCTCGAGATCGCCGGCCTTGAAGGCATCATCGATGGCCTTGAACAGGCGATGGCGCTCGCATCGATCTTCCGGGATTTCCAACATCGCCGAGATCCAGAGGTGGCTTTTGATCGCTCATCCTGCAGCGATCAGTTGCCATTTGAAAGCTGGATCGCGGACAAGGGAGCCTTGTCCGCGTTCGCAGCGGCCGCGAAACTTCCGACGGACCGCCTGAGCGCCATTTTAACAAATGATGGCATTCAGGCGGATGCCATTTCCCGGCCACTATTCGCCTTCGGACGTGCCGTCGGTAGGCAGTAGGCGACAACACATTTCGCATCTTATGGCGGGTCTGATTGCAAAACTTGCAAGCAGCAACGACGTTCTCCTGCGTGTCTTTGCCGCCGTCCATCCGGGGCGTCAGATGTTCAGCGGTGCAGAGGAAACGGTCGAGCAATCCGCTAAAGTGATGATAACGCTCAGAAAACGGCGCCGGATCTCCGTCCCACATCGGAAAGTCGCAGTGGAAGCATAGCCTATTCTGCTTGTTGGCTTGCGCAATCTTGAGTTTTGCCAGCGTGTTTGATTTGCACATTTCGCACATCCTTTTGCTTCATCAACATGAAGCGGATGTGCAGCAACCGGTAAGCGATTGCCCCTTATTCGGAAGGGATAACCCTCGCACGAGACGACACCCTGTAGAGTGCCACTCCGCAGTATTTAGTGGTAGGTGCCAAGCGTAAGAATAGCGCCCATCAGGTCACCCACAACGGCTACCCAGACGAACTTTAGAACGTCTCCACATACTTATGCTATTTGGGAATTTGGTGAAGATCAAGTCGATCTTGGATGCCCCGGCGAATGGCGCGCCGTTGCCGGAGCGGTCTAGGAGTTACGGAAAATCCCATGGGTCGGGTAAAGCAAAAGTACAACCGACGTGAAGCCGAAATGCGTTTCGAGCGCGTTTATGAAGTCGTCGCGGGCGACCAGTGTATCTATTGCGGGATGCCGAATGATGGTAAATCTGACCATCAACCTCCAGTATATATCCTTCATCGGTTCGCGGACGGCGGATTGGTAACCAAGAAGGCGATACGGGAGAGGTTTGGTCAGTGCAAACTGGTCCCGTGCTGCACCATCTGCAACATGGGGCTTGGTGCATTTTACGGTTCCACCGACAACGAGCGAAGGCAGGAGATTGTAAATTGGCTTCTCGTGGATGACCGATACCCGGCCGACAAGATCGTTTTGGATATCGCGAACAAGTTGATTGAAGATCGCCTCCAAGGCAGGCGGGGGATTGAGATTTACGAGTTTCCCGGTGTTGGTCGTGTCATCTACATTAGCGCTTTGGTCGGTTTGATCGAAGGAGAGTTCGGCGGCCTCGACGAATTTCCAGATTGGCTAACGGTTACGCAATCAGAACTAGCTGATTGGCTTCGGGGAGCGCCAAAAAGAAAGTCAAAGTATTTTCTAGATATGGCAAATCTGGAGAGTTATGAACTGGTGCCCGACGCCCGAGATGATCCTCGCGGCCAGCTTAAAGATAATAGCCTCTAGGACTGGGATGTACTGGCCGGACGTGCATAAAATTCTCCGTCGTCAGGAATATTTTTCTTAGATGACCAATGCAGATCAGCGTGGATTTCAGAGTTCGGGTTCATTTCGATTTGCATTCTAGGGAGAGGCCGTAGTAATGATGGCCTGGTGCTCTTCGATCAATTTCTTGAACTCCTCAAAAGTTTTACAGCATAGCCTGCACTGATCCGACATCAACTGCACAATTGTGTTCATGGGCAATGGTGGTGTCGCGCCAAAGACATAGCTCACCAGTCCGGTCTTTGGCTCTAGCTTACGAGTGACCATCCCTGTGATCCCGAGAACAAGACCGGGGGGAATCTGATGGTTGTACCTATGTCGATAGTCTCTCGTTGCTTGCCGGTAGCCCTTGTCGAATATGCCTTCCATTGCCTGTTTAAAGCCGGCGTAGCTCTGCCATCCGACCCCTAACTGATCCAGATGAGCCGGTTTGATGCCCCTGTCAGGCGGCAGCTGATCGACCCATTTTTTCCCGTGCTTCAGTTGGTTTACTTGATGACAGAGATGAACCGCCGCGAAAAGGAAACGTGCACGAATTGCGTACGGCATCCCTAACGCGAGAGAAGCAATGGGGCGCACGAACTCCACCAGTACGTCAAACCTTCTTTGTTCATTAAGCGGCTTCATCACCTCATCCCATGCCGCAAGGTCATGCGTGTAATTGATCAGAGCATTGATCTCATTCGCGATTTCGGTAGAGAACTCCCGAAGCATGGTTCCATATGCCATCAACGACATATCCATTCGCGACGGCAGCCTGTACCATCCAAAGTCGGTGTAATTCGCGCTAAGTGGCACTGTTTTCAGCGCCCTGCGGTACTGCGCATACATGCGAACTGACATCCCTGCGGCCCTTCTCCTTCCAGGCGCTAGCTGAGCATCAGCTTTAGCGCGTCTCCTGGCTTATCTCGTGTTGTTGGTTGACGAAGTGGGACGGATGCTTATCGCAAATGTCTCGCGTCCTTATTTATTGGTGAACTAAACGCTTTGTGATTAAAGGGGCAGCCGGATGGCCTAAAACGAGAACGCGCAGCCCGTAGCGCCGCACGGTGCCCCGGTGCTGGAGGTGTTTTCGATCAGCCACGTCTTTCATCCTGTTTGTGTAGCAGAGGTGAGCCGCAAACAGAAATCTAAGCTGTTGAAATCGTAGATTTCAATCGGGATTTCAAAGGGTTGTCCCAGAAATGGCGGAGCCGGCCCGGGGACGGGGCCGGCTCCTTTCACCCGGTCGTTGGGGACGGGGAGGGTGGGGACTCGACCGGGTTTCTCCTTAAGCGGTCACATTCATGCGACGCGCTTGACCTCTGATTTAGCGGACGCTGGCGACAGCGTCGGAGCGGCCGTCGTTGATCGTCACCCAAACGCCGGAATTCTGATCTGACTGGCGCTTGAGATAGGTGTACTCGGTGTCCGTCCAGGACAGGACCTTGGTTTCCAGATTGTCGAGGATGAATTCGCCCAGGCTGGTGCGCACGGTCAGCACCGCGTGACCGTCGCCATTCGGCTGGCGCGCGACGGTCATCAGCAGATTGCCGGCGGGCACGCCCGCATCCATCAATTCACGGCGCTTTTCCAGCGCGTAATCCTCGCAATCGCCATAGCCATTATCGGGATAGGCCCAGTATTCCTCGACACCGTAGTTTTCCATGTCGGTGCGCGGCTTGACGCGGGTGTTGACCGAATTGTTGATGTTGACGATCGTCGCCCACAGTTTGCGGGTCAGTTCGACCGGCGGGCCCTTGGGGGTCTTTTCGCTGCATTCGCCGGCTATGCGCTGGCAGAATTCATAATGGCCAACAGGCTGCGTGGTACGTCCGCCCGTGTGCATATAGGCCGGTCCCGCGGCATATGCTGATCCCCAAGCGGAAAGCTGCATCGCCATTGCCACCAGCAACAGCTTGCCCCTCGTTTTCTTCATTGCTGCAGTCTCCCCGTTCGAGGAAGACATTGCCACGTGTGGATTTATTTGAGGCAAAAGCGCGAAGTAGATATTGAGTAAAACTCCAGTAGAATAAACATAAAATTTGAATCATTTGAGTATTAAATTATTTGGAGTTTTCCGAAGCTGGCCCTCCAGGCTCGATGTCATGCAGGCCTGGCAGGCAACGGCATTGAGCTTGGCTGGAGCATCTCGATCAGCGATGTCTTGAACGCAAAAACCGGCCGCAAAGGGCCGGTTTCATGAAAGCGTTGCTGCCTTGTCAGGCGCGCGGCGTGTTGAATTCGGAATCGAGCGTTTCGGGGCGCTGGATGACGGCGAATTCGATGGCGACGCCATCCTCGAAATGGCGGACGATCTGCCCGCGCATGGTGCCGAGCATGACCTGGATGCCGATCGCCGGCTTGACGTCGATCTCGACCGCGGCGCCGGAGAGCGACAGGTCGATGATACGGCACTGGTACTGACGGCCGTCGGTGAGCTGCAGCACGCTGGTCGGATTGCGCGGCGCGACGCGCTCGTGGCGACGGTCTTCCGGCAGGTCGAGCTCATGCTTGTTGGCAAGCCAGGTCAATTGCGCGGCAAGCTTGTCCTTCTTGCGATCCGACGCGATGACGGTCATCGCGAAACCGTCTTGCAAGGTGCGCGTAACGACGCCTTCGATGCGGCCGATATGATCGATGTAGGCGATGACTTTTTCGCCGGGCATTCCGATGCGGTCGGTGCGAAACGCGACATTGCCCGGTGACATGTCGATGACCTGGCAAGGGTGCTCGGTGCGGTCTTCCAGCATGAAGCGCCCGTAAATCTTGACCCGGACGCGCTGAAAGTTGCGCCTTTCAGCTTGGGACGGCGCATAGTCGATCGCCGCTGACCTCATGACTGCCTACACCCCGTTTGGCGTCCCACGCGTCGATGCGAGGAACTTCATCCGAGAAGTACAGCAAAGCGGGTTAACAAAGGGGAAAAACGGGCGCTTTTAGCGTTTTCCTTTTTATGCATGTCGCTGTTCCAAAACCGCTCCGCATTTTTGGGCGACATGCATCGAGCCGCGATACCGCGGACTATTCCTCGCGCCCGCCATCGAAGACGACAAGATGACGGATGCGGCGCGCCCGGCCGAGCGCCGAGATCGTCTCGGGTATCCCGAGGTCATCGGGAACGAGCGAGGGAACATCGATCGCCGGACGGTTGCTCAGCAGTTCTTTCTCCGGGTCGATGACGCGGATCGAATCGATCAGCGCGTCGGTGATCGGGTCGGCGCCCAGCCAGAAGGGCTTCTCCACGGCGCTGACGACGCCCAGGCAGCGCGGATTTTCGATGCCGCCGTCAAGCGGCAAGGCGAGCAGTTCGAACTTGTTGGAGCGCCCGTTGCGGCTGAAGCCCTCATAGGTGATGAGCACGACCGACTTCTGGTCGAAGACGCCATGGATCAGCCGCGAGACGAGCCGCTGATCCTTCTCACGCCACAGCGACGGAAAGGAAAACCCCTTGAGCTCACGGCCATAGCAGGCGCAAAGCCTAGTGCCGGCGAGCCGGAACACGGCTTGCCCGCGCGTGTCCCGTTCCAGGATAAAGGTGTCGGCCAGCAGCGACTTGATGTCGGCCGGCTCGACCTCCGAACGCTTCGGGGCAGGGCGTCCGTCACGCAGGCGATTCCAATAGTGGAACAGCGTGATCGATCCATTCTGGTTCATGCTATGCTGCTCCGCGCAATCTGTCGTCTGATGTCCCATCGGTGAACAGAAGGGCGCCCTCCGATGACCTACATGCGTTGCGGAGCAGGAAGCGTGCCAGCGTCGTTAACACTTGTTCACGGGTCGGGGCCGTTAAGGTTAACAAGTGGTTTACGTTGCATCGAAGCGAGCCCCGTGGCACACAAAAACCACTCCAGAAGCGGTCGTTTCGCAACGATCGGCAGCACTTCAGTCAAGAGTTTTAGGGGAGCGTGGGGCTCGACCGGCCGTTCAAGGGAAACCTTGAACGGCTTCTTTTTTGATTCGCGCCGCGGCGATTCGCGGTTTGCGGTTCGGTCCGCGGTCATCTAGATGCTCGGACCCCGATCATGCTGTGAGTGCAATTTCAAATGAGTGAACCGGTAACTCCCCCGGAAGACGACCTGGTCGAGGGTTCGCCTGAGCCCCGGCGCGAGCCGGTGTTCAACCTGCCGCCGGTGGTGCTGGCGGTGATCGGCATTTGCGTCGCCGTCTATCTGCTGCAGCAATATGTGCTGGACGACGCACAGCAGATGACATTGCTGTACGACGGGGCCTTCATTCCTGTTCTCTACACCGGGCAATACGGCTTCGACTGGTTCCTGTTTTCCCGGCCGTTCACCTATGCCTTCATGCATGGCGGTTTTGCCCATATCGCCATCAACATGGTCTGGCTCGCGGCCTTTGGCTCGCCGTTGGCAAATCGTCTGGGCACGCTCTGGTTCGCGCTGTTCTTTGCCGTAACCGGGCTGGCTTCGGTCGCGCTTTTCTGGGCTATGCATCCTTATGGAGACGCGCCGCTGGTCGGTGCCTCGGGAGCCATATCGGGCATGATGGGAGCCGCGGCGCGTTTCGGTTTCCGCACCGACCGTTCGGCTGCCTTCGCCGGCCCGGTGCTGCCGATCGCATTCGTGTTGCGCTTGCGCGGCGTCGTGATCTTCCTCGCCGTGTGGATGATCATCAACCTTGCCACCGGTCTTCTCGGCCTTGCCCCGGGAGTAGACGGCCAGATCGCCTGGGAGGCCCATATTGGCGGCTTCGTCGCCGGCTTCTTCGGGCTGCGCTGGTTCGACCGGCGATGGCAGGCGCCCGAATGGGAGACGACCGACCACCGCACTTGAAATGCAACCGATCACGGCGCACGATGTTCAATCTTATGTGAAAGCCGGTCAGGCAGGAACCGGCAGGCAAAAAGCAGAGGAGGACGCCATGACGGTGAAGGCAATTCTCGAGAAGAAAGGCCACGACGTGTTGACGCTCGGGCCGAACGAAAAGCTTAGCGAAGCCATCCGCATCCTGGCAGAACACAAGATCGGCGCACTGGTCATCACCAATGGCGATCACAAGATCGTCGGCATTCTTTCCGAGCGCGACATTGTGCGGGTTCTGGCCAAGGAAGGCGGTGCCGCGCTCGATATCGCCGTGCGTTCAGCGATGACGCCGAAGGTGAAGATCTGCAACGAAAACCACACCGTCAACGAGGTGATGGAAATCATGACCCGAGGCCGTTTCCGCCATCTGCCGGTGGAAAAGGACGGCACGCTCGATGGCATCGTGTCCATCGGCGACGTGGTCAAGCGCCGCATAGAGGATGTCGAGCGCGAGGCCGAAGAGATCAGGGCCTATATCGCCACCGCCTGAGCGCCGACAAGGAACCGCCGGCCGGAGACCCAACCGGCGGAGCCATGGTCTACCTGTTGTCGACGCTGTGGCAGTTATAAGTTGGCGCATGATCCTTGCCGAAAATCGATTCCGATTTTCGGGGGCATGCGCTGCGCGAAATATCCATGTGAGAGTTTTCCCGGAAAACAGAAAATGCCGCCGCCGCGAAGCTTGACGGCACGGGGTTACAGGTTTTCTGCCCTGCCTCGCTAGGAGGTCAGGGCTTTACCGGGACTGTGCGTAAGTGGACATCCACTCTCCATTGGAATGGGCGTCCTATTGGCGAAAGCGGCTGAAAACGCCAGCTTGCGGCTTTGCACTTGTCTCGTTGAACGGTTTGCACTAGCGAAGTTGCACACCAAAATATGCGTAAACGCATAATCCGTAGTTCCAATACGCAGGCCACAATGTCCCTCATCGACACCCGCACGCCCGACGCCAAGCGCCTTGTTTCCGGCGCCACCGGCGACTGGGAGATCATCATCGGCCTCGAGGTCCACGCGCAGGTCACCTCGGAAGCAAAGCTGTTTTCCGGCGCTTCGACAGCCTTTGGGGCGGCGCCCAACGCCAATGTCAGCCTGGTCGACGCGGCGATGCCGGGCATGCTGCCCGTCATCAACGAGGAATGTGTCAAGCAGGCGATCCGCACCGGCCTTGGGCTGAAGGCGCAGATCAACCACAAGTCGGTCTTCGACCGGAAAAACTACTTTTATCCCGATCTGCCGCAGGGCTACCAGATCTCGCAGTTCAAGCAGCCTATCGTCGGCGAGGGCACGGTGATCGTCTCGGTCGGTCCCGACCGCCAGGGCGAATTCGAGGACATCGAGGTCGGCATCGAGCGGCTGCATCTGGAGCAGGATGCCGGCAAGTCGATGCACGACCAGCATCCGACCATGTCCTATGTCGACCTCAACCGCTCCGGCGTGGCGCTGATGGAGATCGTCTCCAAGCCGGACATGCGCTCGGCCGACGAAGCCAAGGCCTATGTCACCAAGCTGCGCACGATCGTGCGCTACCTCGGCACCTGCGACGGCAACATGGACGAAGGCTCGATGCGTGCCGACGTCAACGTCTCGGTGCGCAAGCCGGGCGGTGAGTTCGGCACGCGCTGCGAGATCAAGAACGTCAACTCGATCCGCTTCATCGGCCAGGCCATCGATTATGAGGCGCGCCGGCAGATCGCCATCCTTGAGGACGGCGGCAAGATCGACCAGGAAACGCGGCTGTTCGACGCCGTCAAGGGCGAGACGCGCTCGATGCGCTCGAAGGAAGAGGCGCACGACTACCGCTACTTCCCCGATCCGGATCTTCTGCCGCTGGAATTCGACCAGGCCTATGTCGACGCGCTGGCGAAGGAATTGCCGGAACTGCCCGACGACAAGAAGGCGCGGCTGATCTCGTCGCTCGGCCTGTCGACCTATGACGCCTCGATCCTGGTGTCGGAAAAGCCGATCGCCGACTATTTCGAGAAGGTCGCCGCCGGCCGCGACGGCAAGCTCGCCGCCAACTGGGTCATCAACGATCTGCTCGGCCAATTGAACAAGGCCGGCAAGGACATTGAAAACGCTCCGGTTTCGCCCGATCAGCTCGGCGCCGTCATCGATCTGATCAAGGACGGCACCATCTCCGGCAAGATCGCCAAGGACCTGTTCGAGATCGTCTGGAACGAAGGCGGCGATCCGCGCCAGCTGGTCGAAAGCCGTGGCATGAAGCAGGTCACCGACACCGGCGCAATCGAGAAGGCGGTCGACGAGGTGATCGCCGCCAACCCGGACAAGGTCGAACAGGCGCGCGCCAAGCCGAGCATGGCGGGCTGGTTCGTTGGCCAGGTGATGAAGGCGACCGGCGGCAAGGCCAATCCGCAAGCGGTCAACGACCTCGTCAAGACCAAGCTGGGCATCGAGTAGGGCCGTGTTCGTCCGCACCGCCGGGGAGCGCGACCTTGCCGCAGTGCGGACGCTGCTGGTCGAGACCTGGCATGCGACCTATGATGCCCTTTATGGCGCTGCCAAGGTGACCGAGATCACCGATGAATGGCACTCGATTGCCTCGCTCCGTTCGCGGCTGACACGGCCGAACTCGGAATTCCTGGTCGCCGATGACGGCAAGCGGATCGGCGGCATGGCTTTCGCCGCCGCCACCGCGGATGCGAAGGTCATCCTGTTGAACCAACTCTACGTCCATCCGGACTGCCAAAGGCGAGGGATCGGGCAAGCACTGCTCGACGAGGTCGAGGCCAGTTTCCCGGAAGCGCGAGTGCTGCGCGTCGAGGTCGAGGAGGCCAATGGCGGCGCCATCGCCTTCTATCGATCGAAGGGGTTTTTGCCCGCCGGCACAGCTGCGGAACCTCACGACAGCTCAAGGCCGACGACGCTGAGTTTCGAGAAGCCGCTCGGATAGGCTGCCGCCGGGCTTCGGCGCCAACATGAATTTCATCGTCAACCGCTTCACCGGGCGGGTCGGCATCCAGTCGATGTATCTGCATATGCCAACCGAGGAATAGTTCGAGGCATGTCGGCAGCGATCCGGCCATGCGTCATCCCGGCATTTGCCGTGCCGGCTCACGACGGATATGCAGGGACATGACCAAACTATCCCGCACTGTAGCGTTGGCGCTGCTCGCCATCATCATTTTCGCAACATTGTCGCCGATCCAGATGCGGCCGCACCTCGCCGAAGCGAATGTCGAGCGCGCCTTGGCTTACGTGCTGTTGGGCTTCGCCTTGGCGCTCGGCTTCCCCAACCGACTGTATCAAGCAGTGATCTTTGTAGCTGCGACCGCTGGCATGTTGGAACTGCTTCAGATCATCGATCCCGGTCGCCACGCGCAGCTTTCCGATGCGTTCGTGAAAGCCTGCGCAGGCATTGTCGGGATCCTCGTGGGGCAATTGTTCGTCAAGAGCAGCGGACGAATGGGGGAGCGGTAGGCGCGGGCAGAAAACCGCCGCGCCGACGGGGCAGGCTTCGCCTCGAGCTTGGCTACGCAGAGGAAACGTCCACATTGTCGATCAGCCTGGTCTTGCCGAGCCACGCGGCCGCGAGCAGGCGGCCTTCACGGTCTCGACGCCATGGCGCGAGCGTCAGGCTTTCGCGTGCCTCGACATAGTCGACTTTTTGGAAGCCGGCGGCGATGAGGGCGCGGCTGGCCTCTTCGGTTGAGTTGCTCTGGTCGGCGCCCGCCGCCAGCGCCACTGCCGTGTTGCGCAATATCACGTTGAGCTGGCGGGCGATCTTCAGTTCGGTCTCGTCGAGATAGGCATTGCGTGACGACATGGCGAGACCCTGCGCATCGCGGATCGTCGGTGCGCCGATGATCTCGACGGGCAGGTCGAGGTCGCGGCAGAGCTGCCTGACGACGCAAAGCTGCTGGTAGTCCTTCTGGCCGAAGATCGCGCAGTCGGGCGTTGCCTGCAGCAAGAGCTTTGCCACCACGGTGGCGACGCCATCGAAAAAGGTCGGCCGAAAGTCCGATTCGAGCCCGGCGGAGGGGCCGCCGACCGAGATTTTCGTGGCGAAGCCAGCAGGGTACATCTCGCCAACCGTCGGTGTGAAGGCAAGGTCGGCCTTTGCCGATCCCAGCCGGTCGAGGTCGCTGGCGAGCTGACGCGGGTATTTGTCGAGGTCTTCGGTCGGCGCGAACTGTGTCGGGTTGACGAAGATCGACACGACGCAGCGATCGGCTTTTTCGAGCGCGATTCTGACCAGCGAGACGTGCCCGTCATGCAAAGCGCCCATGGTCGGCACCATGGCGACACGAAGGCCGTCGCGCCGCCAGTCACGGATTTGCGCGCGAAGTGCGGCAACGCTGTCGACGACAACGGGAAGGCTCATGCGTCATTCCTGCTGTCTGTCGCCGAAAAGACATGGCCAGGGCCGGGAAATGCCCTGCTTCGCACCTCCGCTGCGTAGCTTTCGGCGGCATGCGAGATCACGCTGCGCAGATCGGCGTATTCCTTGACGAATTTCGGCACTCGGTCGACGGTGAGCCCGACCATGTCGTCGATGACCAGGATCTGGCCGTCACAGTCGCCGCTGGCGCCGATGCCGATGGTTGGAATGGCGATGCGGCGGGTTATGTCGGCGGCGACCGTCTCGACCGTGCCTTCGATGACCACCGAGAATGCGCCGGCGCTTTCGACGGCAAGCGCATCGCGAAGCAAAGCCGCAACAGCCTCCTCGGTGCGGCCTTTGATCTTGTAGCCGCCGTCCTTTTCGACCGATTGCGGCTGCAGGCCGATATGTCCCATGACCGGAATGCCGGCGGCGACGATGGCCGCGATTTGTCTGACCATGCTGACGCCGCCTTCGAGTTTCACCGCCTGGCAGCCGGTTTCGTCGGCGACGCGTCGCGCCGAAGCGACGGCTTGCGCCGTCGAATCCTCATAGCTGCCGGCCGGCAGGTCGACGACGACGCAGGCCCTGGCCGAGCCGCGCATCACCGCTTGCCCGTGCGCTATCATCATCTCCAGCGAGGCTCCCAGCGTCGTCTTGTGGCCGTGCAGCACCATGGCGACGCTGTCGCCGACCAGAAGCAGGTCGACATGCTCGTCGAGCAAACGGGCCACGGGGTAGGTATAGGCGGTCAGGCAGACGATCGGCGTGCCGCCCTTGTGGCGGCGAATCAGCTCGGTGCTGATGCGGATGTCGGTGGTCGGCAATTTCGTGGCCAATCGTCACCTCCTTCGGCCTGCTGCCGGGTTGGATACCCGCACGGCGCGCGCAGAGCTTTAGAAAGACCGCAAAGGCTTGGCAAGCGCGCATCCCGCGACGGAGAGGATCAGGGGCTGGTGCCGGGTTTCCGGCAAGCCATTTGCAAGCACCCCGTGGCAAAAGCCTTGCCTTCGGCAAGGCCTGACGCCATAAGCAGGAAACGGGCGCTGCCGGCGCGAGGGTTCTGAAGATGAAGACTTTCCTGACGCAGTTTTTCACCTGGTGGAACAGCCAGACGCTGGGAACGCGGCTGCACACCTGGCGGTATGGCAAGAAGGTCGGTCAGGACGAAACGGGCAATGTCTACTACGAGGGCGGCATCGATTCGGAAGGCCGCACACGCCGCTGGGTCATCTACCGCAACTATTCGGAAGCGTCCGCCATACCGCCTGGTTGGCACGGCTGGATCCATCATCGGGTCGACGTCGCACCGGCGAGCGAGGACTACAAGCCGCGCGACTGGCAGAAGCCGCATCAGCCCAACCTGACCGGCAGCCCGGCGGCCTATCGCCCGAAGGGCTCGGTGCTGACCAATCAGCATCGTCCGCAGGTCACCGGCGACTACGACGCCTGGACGCCCGGGTCGTAGCGACAGGGTGCAGGCCGGTCCTTTATCGCCACAATTGGTGTTTAGCTGCTTGCTGATCAGAAAACGGCGACTAGCCTTGGCGATCGACAGAATCACCCGGGCGCGAACCACCGGTATCTTTGCATGAGCTTTTTCAATCCAATATCAACGGCCAGTCTGACGCTAGCCGCCGGTCTTGCTGTCAGCACCGCGGCGTTTGCCGCTTCGCCTGAACCCGCCGCACCCGCGCCGGCACCGTCCACGGCATCGGAGCGGGTCACCAATCCCGTCGCCGAGTTTGCCGGTATCGACAAGATCACCGGCCGTATCATCAGCTTCGATGTCTATATCGATGAGACGGTGCAGTTCGGTGCTTTGCAGGTGACGCCGCGCGTCTGCTATTCGCGGCCGCAGACCGAAGAACCGAAGACAGATTCCTTCGTCGAGGTCGACGAGATCACACTCGACCGCAAGATCCGCCGCATCTTCACCGGCTGGATGTTCGCCGAAAGCCCCGGCCTCAACGCTGTCGAGCATGCCGTCTATGACGTCTGGCTGAAGGAATGCAAGCAGAAGTCGGATGTACCGGCGCCTGACGGCGCCAAAGCTGACTCAACCAAACCCGATGCTCCCAAGCCGGCCGCGGCCAAACCGAAGCCCGCGGCCACTCCGGACGTGACAGAGCCTGATGTGACTGAGCCTGATGTGACTGAGCCGGACGCTTCGGATCCCGATTCGACCGACGCCAACTGATCCTCCGGAACCCTCCCGGTCACCAAGCGTTGGGCCACGGAAGACCGCGCATCCATGCGTAAGGAGGATCTTCCGATGTCAGACAGCAAGCGCATCACGGCCAGTGAGGCAGAATTGCTTGAACTCGAAAAGGGGTTCTGGACGGGCGACGCGGCCTATTACGCCGCCAATGCCGACACGGAATGCCTGGTGGCATTTCCGCGGATGGCCAAGGCGATGGATAATGCCGATCTCGCCAAGACAGCAACCAAACCCAACCGCTGGCGGGATCTGAAGATCGACCTCAAGGGTATTATCGAGCCGGGCAGCGACATCGTCATGCTGACCTACGAAGCGCATGCCACGCGCGAGAACGGCGAACCCTACGCGGCCCTGGTCAGCACCGGTTACGTCCATCGCGTCAATGGCTGGAAGATGATGTTCCACGCGCAGACGCCGTTGGAAGCCGCGGCCGAGACTAATCGTCAGGGGTAGAATACGGCCTCGCCCTTGAGTGCGTCGGCCAGCATCTTCTCGTATTTGCCGCGCGGCACGTCGACCGCGCCGAAGCGCTTGAGGTGCTCGGTTGTGAACTGCGTATCAAGCAGTGCGAAGCCCCGCGCCTTCAAGCGCTCGACGAGGTAATAAAGGCAGATCTTGGAAGCGTCGGTCTCCCTGGCGAACATGCTCTCGCCAAAGAACACCCGGCCGAGCGACACACCATAGAGGCCGCCGACCAGCCGGTCCTCGCGCCACGCCTCGACCGAATGACAATGCCCTATCCGATGCAGTTCGACATAGGCTTCGCGGATCGGCGCATTGATCCAGGTCGACCGGCGCTCGACGCGCTTCTCGGCGCAACCGTCGATCGTCGCTTCGAAGTCGAAATCGAAACGGATGTCGAAAGGGCTCTTCTTGATCGTTTTCCTGAGGCTTTTCGGCGTGTGGAAATAGTCGAGAGGTATGATGCCACGTGTCTCCGGCCGTACCCAGAACACTTCTGGGTCGCCGGCACTTTCGGCCATAGGGAAGACGCCCGAAGCATAGGCCTTGAGCAGAAGGTCGGTGGGAATGCGATAGCCGGGCGCGTAGGGACGGGTCATCGCGTCTCCGCGTTACTCTTCCTGGGCCAGATATTTTTCCAGCCAATGGATATCATAATCGCCATTGGCGATGTCGGCATTGCCGACGAGATCGCGAAACAGCGGCAACGTCGTCTTGATACCGTCGACGACGAATTCGTCCAGGGCGCGGCGCAGCCGCATCATGCACTCGACGCGGTTGCGCCCATGCACGATCAGCTTGCCGATCAGGCTGTCGTAATAGGGCGGGATCTTGTAGCCGGAATAGACACCGGAATCGACGCGGATGCCCAGGCCGCCTGGCGTGTGGAAGTGGGTGATCGTGCCGGGCGAGGGCGTGAAGGTGCGCGGGTCCTCGGCGTTGATGCGGCATTCGATGGCGTGGCCGTTGAACTTGATGTCCTCCTGCTTCACCGAGAGGCCGCCGCCGGAGGCGACGCGGATCTGCTCGTGCACGAGATCGATGCCGGTGATCGCTTCCGTCACCGGATGCTCGACCTGCAGGCGCGTGTTCATCTCGATGAAATAGAACTCGCCATTCTCGTAGAGGAATTCGATGGTGCCGGCGCCGGAATAGCCGAGATCGGCGATGGCCTTGGCGCAGATGCCGCCAATACGGGCGCGCTCTTCGGCATTGAGGGCCGGCGAGGGGGCTTCTTCCCAGACCTTCTGGTGGCGACGCTGCAAGGAACAGTCGCGCTCGCCGAAATGGACGCCGCGACCAAAGCCGTCGCCAAACACCTGCACTTCGATGTGGCGCGGCTTTTCCAGGTACTTTTCGATGTAGACGGCATCGTCGCCGAAGGCCGCACCAGCTTCGCTGCTCGCTGTCTGCAAGGCGACCTCAAGGTCGGTTTCGGTAAGGGCGACCTTCATTCCGCGCCCGCCACCGCCCGCGGATGCCTTGATGATCACGGGATAGCCGATCTCGGCGGCAATGCGCCTGGCTTCCTTTTGATCGGTAACGGCGCCGTCCGAACCGGGCACCACCGGAATGCCGAGGCGCTTTGCCGTGCGCTTGGCCTCGATCTTGTCGCCCATGATACGGATATGGTCGCCGGTCGGGCCGATGAAGGTGATGTTGTGCGCGGCCAGGATGTCGGCGAACTTGGCGTTCTCAGACAGGAAGCCATAACCCGGATGCACGGCGTCGGCACCAGTGATTTCGCAAGCCGCTACGATCTGATGGATGTTGAGATAGCTGTCGCGCGATGGCGGCGGGCCAATGCAGACGCTCTCGTCGGCGAGCCGCACATGCATGGCGTCGGCATCGGCGGTCGAATGCACCACCACCGTCTGGATGCCGAGTTCCTTGCAGGCGCGCAGGACCCGAAGGGCGATTTCGCCGCGATTGGCGATGAGGATCTTCTGGAACATCAGGTCCGCTCTACTCGATCACGACGAGCGGCATACCGTATTCGACCGGCGTCGCATCCTCGAAAAGGATCGCCGTCACCGTGCCGGCGCGCGGCGAGGGGATCTGGTTCATCGTCTTCATCGCCTCGATGATCAGCAGCGTCTGGCCTTCCTTGACCTTCTGGCCGATTTCGATGAACGCCTTGGCATCGGGCGACGGTGCCAGATAGGCGGTGCCGACCATGGGCGAGGTGACCGCGTTCTTCGACACGTCGGCCACCACCGGGGCGGCGGCCATAGCGGCCGGCTGAGCTGTTGCCGGCGCATAGGCCGGCTGCGGTGCCGCGATCGCGTGAACGGCGGGCGCCTGGCGTGAGACGCGCACCTTCAGGTCGCCCAGTTCGACCTCGATCTCGGTGAGATTGGTGTCATTCAGTATGCCCGCCAGATCACGGATCAGCTGCTGGTCAACACCGGTCTTCTTTATCGACATTTTCGAGCCTTCTGTTTGTTGGCCGGTCATAGGCGTGCGGCCAGCGCCTGCAGCGCCAGCGTATAGCCGAGCGGCCCAAAGCCACAAATCATGCCGACGGCGACCGGCGCGACCATGGAGACGTGGCGGAATGGTTCCCGCGCATGGATGTTGGAAAGATGGACTTCGGCCACCGGCAACGGCGCGACAGCGCGGATGGCGTCGTGGATGGCGATCGAGGTGTGGCTGTAGGCGCCAGGATTGATGACGATGCCGACAGCCTTGTCGCCGGCTTCCTGAATCCAGTCGACAAGGTCGCCCTCGTGGTTGGACTGGCGGAAATCGATTTCGAGTCCAAGGGCCGTGCCGGCCTGCTTGCAGTCGTCGGCGATGTCGGCAAGCGTCTTGCCGCCATAGATGCCCGGCTCGCGCTTTCCGAGCGCGTTGAGATTGGGACCGTTCAAGACGAAAACCGTTTTCAAAAAAGCCGACCTTTTCCGGCGCTGACATCAAGTCGACGCGCTGGGCCCTCTATAATGGGCATACCCGCCCGCGGAAAGAGCGCAAGTGCGTTCTTTCACTGTCCACAACAGGCGGAAATATGCCCGTGAGAAATAGGCGCGCGGGCAAGATCAGAGTGCGGCTTTCGCCGCCTCGATCTTTTCGGCCAGCACTTCCTGCCCAAGCGCCCCGAATACCACCTCGTTGCCGACGACATAGGACGGCGTTCCGGTGATCGCCAGCTTGTTGGCAAGATCGTAGGTCTTGGAAAAGGCCTCGGTGATTTTTGGGTCCTTCATTTGCTCGCGCAGCGTTGCTTCGTCGGCACCTAGCGACAGCGCGACCTTGATGGCCGCCGCCTCGGTGGCACGTCCCTGGCCGCCGAGCAGCGCATTGTGGAATTCGCCGTATTTTTCCGGGTGCATCAGGTGAAAGGCCATCGAGACGACGCTCGCCTTCTGCGAATCCGGTCCGAGGATCGGGAATTCCTTGAGCACGAAGCGCAGGTCCGGATCGGTCTTGGTCAGTGCCCTCATGTCTTCGATTGCGCGTTTGCAGAAGCCGCAATTGTAATCGTAGAACTCGACGATGGTGACCTTGCCGTTCGGATTGCCGACGACGCCGTCGAAGGCGGAGTTGAATATCTGGTCCTTGGCGTTCTTGATCACGCCGAGATGAGCGATGCGCTGCTCTTCCTTCTGCTTGGCCTCGAGCGCGTCCTGGACCTCCAGAAGGACTTCCGGGTTCTTGAGCAGATAGTCGCGGATGATGCCTTCCACCTCGCCGCGGTCGATCTTGGTGTCGGCCGCTGCCGTCTCGACGGGCTGCGTCGTACCGGCCTTGGCAATCTGCGGGTTTCCGGCCACGAATCCGAAAGCCAGCATGGCCAACGCGACCGCAACCCCCGTGGTGCCCAGCAACAGTGCCTTTTTCATCGTTCCGTTCCTTCTACCTGTTTCCGGTCTGGCTATGTCGTGGCGCGCGGCCGGAAGGTTCACTTGATCTTGGTTGATGGCCTGTAGTTTATGATATCCTGGGCGCGAAGCCAGCGCGGCTCGCCGCGCTTCATCTCTTGCTGCGCCCGCATGGCGAAAATCTTCGCATCCTTGTAGTTACCGGAATAGAAATGGCCTTCGGCGGTGGCGAGTTCGGCGCCCGGTATATCACCCAGCTCGCCATAGGCTTGCGCCAGATAGCGGTACCCGGCCGAATTTTCCTTGTCGCGACCGAGGCCATTGTTGATCTGCACCACGGCCTTTTTCAAGGATTCCGGCGTGCCGACGGCCATCAGCGCCTGGCCAAGGGAGACAGGCAGCAAGCCGGACCGCGCCGGATCGAGGCTGACCGCCTTGGCATAGGCGTCGGCCGCATCCTTGGGCTTGTTCGCCTTCATCAGGATATCGCCGCGCAGTTCCTGGAAATAGGCGTTCTTCGGCTGCGCCTTGATCAATGCATTGGTCTTGGCGAGCGCGGCGGCGATGTTGCCGAACAGGTAGGTCGACTGGGCATCGCCATACCGTGCGGCCAGCGTTCCCTGCATCTTTCGCATCAGCCGCGACGCGGCGGCCTGGCCATCCATGTAGACGGCGATCTTCACCCGCATCATGTCGTGACGCTGCTGCAGCGCGGGCGGGTCCAGTCTGTCGACATTGGGGCTCTGTTTCACCAGCACTTCGAGATTGGCGATGCGGTCCTGCGGCATCGGATGGCTGATCCGGTAGGGATCGACCTGGGCGCCCGAAAGCGACAGCGCCGTCTGGAAGCGTCGGAAGGTCTTGAGCATGCCCATGCCGGACTGGCCGGTGGCATTGAGATAGGTGATCGCCGAGCGGTCGGCCGTCATCTCCTCGGTGCGCTGATAAGCGAGGATGCTGCGCTGTGCCATCTCGCCGCCGCCGGCCGCCACGCCCATGCCGGCGCCGGCAAGGCCGCGGCTGTTGGTGGTCGCGCCGGCAACCATGGCGCCGGCGCCAAGCAATGTCGCGATGATGGCCATCGTCTTGGCGCGTTCGAGCTGGTCGCGCAGCTTCTGCTGGTGGCCGCCGGCGATGTGGCCGGCTTCATGGGCAATGACGCCGATGATCTCGTTCGGCGTCTCGGCCGTCATCAGTGCGCCGGTGTTGATGAACAGCCGGCGCCCGGTGACGAAGGCGTTGAAGCTCTGGTCGTTGACCAGCACGATGTCGATGCCGTCATTCGCCAGGCCCGCCGCCCTGAAGATCGGCCGCGCATAATCGCGCACCAGCGCCTCGATCTCGGCGTCGCGCACCACCGGCACGTTCTGGGCGAAAGCGCTGACCGAACTTGCCACTGCGACCGCGACGCCAAGGGAAAGCGTCGCGAAAACGCGCGCTGCCTGGGCAATCGTCGATCTAGGTCGGCTCAACATGATGGCTCCACTGGTAGACGAGCGGGCGAAAGATGAAAAGTCGGCGCGGGAAACTTCCTCAACTTGTGATCCTCACATCAATCGGGCATTTGTGCGGCGTATGCGTCAGCGGCTTGGGGCGCTTGATCGTCGGGAATAGGGATAAAATGGTCGTTTCGCTCTCACGCCGTGGCAATGTCGAGCCCTTCCATGCCATGGACATTCTGGCCGAGGCAAACCGGCTGAAGGCAGGAGGGGTGCCGGTCATTTCCATGGCCGTCGGCCAGCCCTCCGATCCCGCGCCGGTTCTGGTTCGCGCGGCCGCGGCCAAGGCCTTGCAGGACGGACGCATCGGCTACACCGACGCGCTGGGACTGGCAGGTTTGCGCAAGGCGATCGCCGAACATTACGCCGATCACTATGGGCTCGATATCGAGCCCGACCGGATCGCAGTGACCACCGGATCGTCGGCCGCTTTCAACCTCGCCTTCCTGGCGATGTTCGATCCAGGCGACCGCGTCGCCATCGCGGCACCCGGCTATCCCGCCTATCGCAACATCATGGCCGCGCTCGGCATCGAGGTGGTCGAGATCGAACTCGGCGACGCCGCCTACCTGCATGCCGGCCACCTGGAGACGGCGCATCGCGAGAAACCGCTGAAGGGCGTTCTGTTCGCCAGTCCAGCCAATCCAACCGGCGCGGTCATACCGGCCGATGAGCTCGCGGCCCTGGTGAGGACGGCACAAGAACTCGGCATCGCCGTCATCTCCGACGAGATCTACCACCGGCTGGCCTATGCGGCCCCGGACACCACGGCGCTCGCTTATGGGGACAGCGTGACGGTGATCAATTCCTTCTCCAAATACTACTGCATGACCGGCTGGCGCATCGGCTGGATGGTGCTGCCCGAAGAGCTGGTGCGGCCGGTCGAGCGCGTCGCCCAGAGCCTCTACATCTCGCCACCGGAACTGTCGCAGATCGCCGCGATCGAGGCGTTCAAGGCGACCGAGGAGCTGGAAGCGGTGAAAGCCCGCTACGCCTGGAATCGCGAGCTCCTGATGAAACGCCTGCCGGAACTCGGCTTTCCGTTGGCGGCACCCATGGACGGCGCCTTCTACGCCTTTTGCGATGTCACCCGGCACACCAATGACAGCATGGCCTTTGCGAGAAAGATGCTGGCTGAAGCGCATGTCGCGGCAACGCCCGGGCGCGACTTCGACACCCAGGCGGGGCACCGGATGATGCGGTTTTCCTATGCCGGCAGCCACGACGACATGGTCGAGGCGATGGCGCGCATCGAACGCTGGTTGAGGTAGCGCCATGCCGGAGCTCGAGCAGGCCCCCAAACTTGACCAGGCATTGGCCGAAGTCGCCGCTGAAATGGCCGAACGCACCGATCGCGGCGACGTCGCCACCTACATCCCGCAGCTGGGCAAGGTCGATCCGAAGAAGTTCGGCATCGCCGCCGTCACCAATGACGGCCGCGTGCTGATGGCGGGCGATGCCGAACAGGCCTTTTCGATCCAGAGCATCTCGAAAGTGTTCACCCTGACATTGGCGCTCGGCAATGTCGGCGACGCGCTGTGGCAGCGGGTCGGGCGCGAACCTTCGGGCAATCCGTTCAACTCGATCGTGCAGCTCGAGCATGAGAACGGCATTCCGCGCAATCCGTTCATCAATGCCGGCGCCATCGTCATTTCCGACATCCTGCTTGCCGGCCACGAGCCGCGCGAGGCGATCGGCGAAATCCTCCGCTTCGTCCAGTTCCTCGCCGATGACGAAACGATCGTCATCGACCGCGAGGTAGCCGCGTCCGAGCGGGCCACCGGCTACCGCAACTTCGCGCTTGCCAACTACATGAAATCCTTCGGCAATCTCCACCATGCGCCGGAGCTGGCGCTGGGCGTCTATTTCCATCACTGCGCCATCGCCATGAGTTGCCGGCAGCTGGCGCTCGCCGGCCGCTTCCTTGCCAATGGCGGCAAGAACCCGGCGACCGGGCATTCCGTGGTGTCGGCCGAGCGGGCGCGGCGCATCGGCGCCATGATGCTGACCTGCGGCCACTATGACGGCTCCGGCGATTTCGCCTTCCGCGTCGGCATCCCCGGCAAGAGCGGCGTCGGCGGCGGCATATTGGGTATCGTGCCAGGCGTGGCGTCGCTCGCCGTCTGGTCGCCGGGCCTCAATGCCAACGGCAATTCCAAGCTGGGGTCGATCGCGCTGGAAAAGCTGGCCAGGATGATGAACTGGTCGATCTTCGCGCCTTGATGCATGTCGCCCAAAAGTGCGCAGTGGTTTGGGACAACGACATGCGCGGCAGCGCCTAACCCGAACGACATATATCGTTCGATCAGTTCCGGGCCATTAACCATAATACTATCGAATAGAGAATGGACCCGTCCTCGCTGGAAGCGTCTCATGGTTCTTTGCGGCATCGGGCCGTGCCTCTGCCTCTCACGTGCCTCTGCCTCTCAAAAAAGATGCGGCATCTCAAAAAAGATGCGTCGCTTTTAGGCTTCTCAGTGGAGGAATAGATGAAAACGCTCCTTACTTTCGCGGCGGCTTTGGCACTCGCACTCGCAGCGTCCGCTCCCGCGTCTGCCGTGAAGAATGGATTTGACAGCGATACGTCAAGCACGTCCGGACAGGGAAATGGCGGAAAAACAAATGACAGCGCCAACCCGGATAACAGTGGCACGACGACAACGACCACCACGACTTCAGGACCACATGGTCAGGTGAAGCAAGGCGAGACCGACTGCAATAACTGCTCGACGACGACCACGTCGGACCTGCCGGGCAAGAACAGATAGGCCAACGAAGAACCAGGGGCGGGGAAACCCGCCCCTCTCTGTTTCAGATCGCAATCAGCGCTACGAAGCAACGTCACGATTAGGCGTCGCGTTTCTTATGGGAACCCGGCTTTAGCGGGTGCTCGACTTCCTTGGCTTCGATCAGCGCAACGATATCGGCAATCTCCCATAGCAACCTCCATGCTTCCGTTCAGCATATGGGAGGCCAGGCCGATATGTGAAATGCATATTGCATCCCGTCAAATTAACGGAAAAACCCGCGCCGTCTTTCGATCAGCGCGGGTTTCTTCTGTCAAAAAATCACGTCAAATGGCTGAAAGGCTTAGAAAAAGCCTTTCCGCTGCCACCAACCGGCGCGCTTCGGCTTGTCCTCGGTCTTGGCTGCGGACTCTTCCGCAACGGTCGAAGACACCACCGGGGGGACTGGCGCCTCCGCTGCCGCCGGCTTGCGCCGCGACGGGCGGGCCTTCGGTGCCTTCTCGACAGCCGCTGCCTCGTCGGACGCAGTGGCCGGTGTCTCGACCGGTGCTTCCGTCTCGGCGGCCGGCTCCTCGGCGACGACCTCGGCCGCAGCCTTCTTCGGCTTGGCGGCACGGCGCGGCTTCTTCGGCTTCTCGGTGCTTGGCGTGTCGTCATTGGCCGGAGCAAGCGCCACCGGCTCTTCGGCTGGTGCGACAATTGCCGGCTCGCTGGCGATCACCTCGGGTGCGGAGACTTCGCCTTCGGACGCGTCGGCTGTTTCGCCGGCGCTCGCCTCGGCTTCGCCTTCGCCATCTTCACGGCGATTGCGTTTGCCGCCGCGCTTGCCGCGCCGGCGCTTCTTGCCCTGGCCTTCGTCCGAAGCCTCAACTGTCTCGGACGTTTCGGCGACGCCAACTTGGGCGTCATCGTCGGCTTCCGCATCGCTATCGCCCGCCGAGTCGGAGAACTCATTGGCCGGCATCGAGACGGAAGCACCGTCCGTTGGCGCGCCATGTTCGCGGTCGCGATCCTTGCCGCCGCGACGACGCCGACGCTTGCGACGCTTGCGGTCGCGGCCTTCGCCTTCTTCGCCACCGGCAGCAGGTCTGGGTTGTTGCTGCGGCTGCTGGCGTGGCTGTTCAGCCTGCACCGGCGCCTCATCGTCTTCCTCGACGACGACAATCTCTTCCTCGGGCTCTTCCGGTTCGACATAGGCCGGGAAGCTGCGTGCCTCGACAAAGCCTTCCGGCTTTTCAGCCAACGCGCCGCGGAAGATCGCATAATGCTGCGCGCCGACGGAATCGTCGGCCTCGATGGTGATCGTCAGCCCAAAGCGGCTTTCGAGTTCCACGAGCGTGCCGCGCTTGTGGTTGAGCACGTAGAGCGCGGTCGCCGCCGGTGTCCGCACGGTGATGTGGCTGCGCGAATCCTTGAGCAGGAATTCCTCGATTGCCCGCACCACCAACAGTGCGACCGAGGAATCGGACCGCACATGCCCGGTGCCGCCGCAATGCGGGCAGGGCTTCATGGTCGATTCCAGCACGCTGGCGCGGATGCGCTGGCGTGACATCTCCATCAGGCCGAAATGCGAGATACGGCCGACCTGGATGCGCGCACGATCGTTCTTGAGGTGATCCTTCAGCCGCTTCTCGACGGAGCGGTTGTTGCGGTTCTCCTCCATGTCGATGAAGTCGATGACGATCAGGCCGGCGAGATCGCGCAGCCTGAGCTGGCGGGCGACTTCCTCGGCCGCTTCCAGATTGGTGTGGAGCGCGGTGTCCTCGATCGAGTGCTCCTTGGTGGAGCGGCCCGAATTGACGTCGATGGCAACCAGCGCCTCGGTCTGGTTGATGATGATGTAGCCGCCGCTTTTCAGCGTCACCTGCGGCTGCAGCATACGGTCGAGCTGCGCTTCGATGCCATTGCGCACGAAGATCGGCGTCGTGTCGCGGAACGGCTGAACCACCTTGGCGTGGCTCGGCATCAGCATGCGCATGAAGTCCTTGGCCTCGCGGTAGCCTTCCTCGCCGGAGACCAGAATCTCGTCGATATCCTTGTTGTAGAGGTCGCGCACCGAGCGCTTGATCAGGCTGCCTTCCTCGTAGACCAGGGCAGGGGCCGTGGACTGCAAGGTGAGATTGCGGACATTTTCCCAAAGCCGCATCAGGTATTCGTAATCGCGCTTGATCTCGGCCTTGGTGCGGCTCTCGCCGGCGGTGCGCAGGATGACGCCCATGCCCTGCGGCACTTCGAGATCGGCAACGACCTCCTTGAGGCGCTTGCGGTCGACCGCGCTGGTGATCTTGCGCGAAATGCCGCCGCCGCGCGCCGTGTTCGGCATCAGCACCGAATAGCGGCCGGCAAGCGACAGATAGGTGGTCAGCGCCGCGCCCTTGTTGCCGCGTTCTTCCTTGACGACCTGCACCAGCAGGATCTGCCGGCGCTTGATCACTTCCTGGATCTTGTACTGGCGGCGCACCGGCTTGCGGCGGTTGCGCACCTCTTCCAGCGCATCCTCGGCACCGACCGATTCGACCTCGTGATCATCCGGATGCGAGGACTGTACTTCTTCCAGCATGCCACGGTCATTGTCGCCGGACGTCGCTTCGCTGCCCTGTTCGGCCTGCGAGACGGGTTCGGAAATCACATCGCTTTCGACCGCGGCCGCGATCGATGTCGGGCCACCCTCGCGGGTTTCGGTTTCGTCCTGCTCGGCTGAAGCTTCGTCATGCTCGGACGTGCCGGCATGTTCGGGCGTATCGCCATGTTCGGACGTATCGGCAGCGTGTTCGATGATCTCGGAGGTGTGGGAAATTTCCTCGACAACGATGTCGCCATTGTCACTGCCTTCGCCTGGCTCGCCGGAGCCTTCGCCTGCCTCGCCGCCCGCATCGCGCTTGTGCTCACCGCGGTCGCGGGTCTTGCCGCCGCGCCTGCGGCCGCGCCGTCCACGATCGCGGCTCTGGCGATCATCGCCGTCGCCGTCCTCGTTCTCTTCGTCCTCGGCCTCCTGCGCTTCCGCGCGCAGCAGTGCCTGACGATCGGCGACCGGAATCTGGTAGTAGTCGGGGTGAATTTCACTGAAGGCCAGAAAACCGTGACGGTTTCCGCCATATTCGACAAAGGCCGCCTGAAGGGAGGGCTCTACGCGCGTTACACGGGCTAGGTAGATGTTTCCTTTGAGCTGTTTCTTGTCTTGGGATTCAAAGTCGAATTCTTCAATACGGTTACCGCGAACGACGACAACGCGTGTTTCCTCCGGGTGGGAGGCGTCTATCAGCATTTTGTTGGGCATTATTTCGTTTCCCCCCGGCAGCCGTCAGCCGCAGCTTGCGAGGCAATGCCTGCTGCTGCGTGTCTGGAGTGTGGGTGCCGGATATCTTAACGTCCGCCGGCCGCCACTTGAGCGCCATGGCGGTGCCGCCCGCAGCCATATTGGCGCGGTTTGTTGCGGACCTTTCCATGATTGCGCTTGAAGCCATCGTCACCAGCAGAACCTTTTGAACCAAAGCCCGGACGAACCGGACCAGCTTGTTTGCTCATACAGAGCCGGCGCGGGAACAAACCCGGCCGTTTTCCTCACGCAGGCGATTCCCCCGCCACGGGCGCACACCTGCGAAATTCGTCGCGATCACCTGGACCCTTTTCGCGTGAAGCGAAAGGAGCCGCCTTTTTCATCTGACCCTGTAGCAGGAAGCTGCGGAGGAGGGCGGTTCCAGGATTGCAGTGATCCACCATCGCTTTTATGATTTGGCGGGGTGGAAGGCAACCCCGATTTCCGATGCCGGCAAAAAGCAGTTCCGTAACGTAAGATGGGTTTCGACCCTTGTATGAAAAGGCTTGGTTAACCTTCTCTGGATACCAATCGTTAATCGAGTTCGCGGCCTAACCGGCACTTCGACAAAAACGACCGGGCGCCTGGCGCCAAACCGGGAGCGACTGGAAGAGAAATGGGACCGGCGGACTTCACAGACAAGGGATGTCGTGTTGGCGGCCGGATCCTGGCCTTTTTCCGCCTCTTGCTGCTGCTGACGATCTCCTCCGCCTTTTCCTCGATTGCCCAAGCCGCCGACGCTCCGCTCGTGGCAAAAGGCTACAAGATGGCGGGCGACGCCACCAAGATGCGCATCGTCATGGATTTCGATCGCGAACCCGATATCAAATGGTTCCTGCTGCGCGGTCCCAACCGGCTCGTCCTCGATCTCGCGAATACGAGATTCGCCATTGACGCCAAGGACTTGAAGGCACGCGGCCTGGTCAAGGGCGTGCGCCTGGGCGAGCTCGGCGAAGGCGTTTCGCGGCTGATCCTCACCGGCAAGGGCCCTTTCGCCGTCGACAAGCTCGATGTGCTCAAGAATGAGGACGGAACCGGATACCGCATTGCCATCGACATATCGGCGGCCTCCGCACGCGAGTTCGATGCCGCGCTGGCCAATCAGGCGCTGACCACCGGGTCGACGGTTTCGACCGACAAGGGAGAGCGGGTCGGCACCGGACCGGTCTCCAATCCGGGCCATCGCTTCACCGTCGTCATCGACCCAGGCCATGGTGGCATCGACGGCGGCGCCGAGGGATTGAACGGCACCATTGAGAAGAACGTCACGCTGGCCTTCGCCACGGAGCTGCGCGACAAACTCGCCGCCGTCGGCAATTACGATGTGTACATGACGCGCGACACGGACGAATTCCTGCGTCTGGACGACCGCGTGCGCATTGCCCGGCAGCACGAGGCCGATCTGCTCATTTCCATCCATGCCGACACAATCAGCGTCAAGGGCATTCGCGGCGCCACCGTCTACACCGTTTCCGACAAGGCTTCGGATCCCGAGGCACAGGCGCTTGCCGACCGGGAAAACCTCTCCGACCAGTTCGCCGGCATGGAAATCAAGAACGACAGCAAGGAAGTCACCGACATCCTGATCGACCTGATCCGCCGCGAAACGCACAATTTCTCGATGAGTTTCGCCCACACGCTGGTCGGCCAGTTGTCGACCAGCGTCGGCCTTATCAACAATCCGCAGCGTTCGGCGGGCTTCAAGGTGCTGAAAGCACCCGATGTGCCGTCCGTGCTGATCGAACTCGGTTACCTCTCGAATGCCAAGGACGAGGCGCAACTGCTCGACGCCGACTGGCGCGGCAAGGCGGCCCAGAGCATAACCAATGCCGTCGCGCTTTTCGCTTCGGCCAGGGCCGGATCGGGAACCGGAGGCTGACATGCCCGGCGGCGCCTGCAACCGGAGGCGGCGTTGCTCGGCGACAACACCCGGTGCTTTTATTTCCGGCACGCGGCCGCGAAATCCGGCATTGCCGTATTTTGTCCACATGGTGGCGACAAGGGTTTTCGATTACGGATTGGGACCGGCTCGAAAGCTTGCGCGAAAGGCGGCTTCGTTTAGGAAATTCCCGAACCAAGGACTGGAGCGGGTATGATTCGTCTCATTGGCTATTTTTTCGGCATCGGCACGACGCTGGCCCTTCTGGTCGCGGCGGGCGTTGCCATCTACATCGGCCATTTGTCGAAGGATTTGCCCGACTACGAGGTGCTGGCCAAATACGAGCCGCCGGTGACCACCCGCATCCATTCGTCGGATGGCGCGCTGATGGCCGAATATGCCCGTGAACGGCGCCTGTATCTGCCGATCCAGGCCATACCGGATCGCGTCAAGGCGGCCTTCCTGTCGGCGGAAGACAAGAACTTCTACAACCACCCCGGCATCGACGTGACCGGCCTCGGCCGCGCCATCATCGTCAACCTGCAGAATCTCGGCTCGGGCAGGCGTCAGGTCGGCGCCTCGACGATCACCCAGCAGGTGGCGAAGAACTTCCTGTTGTCCTCGGACCAGACCTACGAGCGCAAGATCAAGGAGATGATCCTCGCCTTCCGCATCGAGCAGGCCTATCCCAAGGATCGTATTCTCGAACTCTACCTCAACGAAATCTTCTTCGGCTTCGGCGCCTATGGCGTCGCCGGCGCCGCGCTGACCTATTTTGACAAGTCGGTCAACGAGCTGAGCGTGGCCGAGGCCGCCTATCTGGCTTCCCTGCCGAAGGGCCCGAACAACTACCACCCCTTCAAGCATGCCGATCGCGCGCTGGAGCGCCGCAACTGGGTCATCGACCAGATGGTCGAGAACGGCTACGTCACGCGTGAGGAAGGTGCCAACGCCAAGGCCGAGCCGCTGGGCGTGAAGCCGCGCCGCAACGGCAGCTATCTGTTCGCCGGCGAGTACTTCACCGAAGAGGTGCGCCGCCAGATCATCGCCCGTTATGGCGAGAATGCGCTTTACGAAGGCGGCCTTTCCGTCCGCACCACACTCGATCCGAAGATCCAGCTCATAGCCCGCAAGTCGATGCAGAACGGGTTGATGAAATACGACACCCTGCGCGGTTATCGCGGGCCGGTGACGTCAATCGACGTGTCCGGCGACTGGGGCGTGCCGCTGGGCAGCGTCAAGGGGCTGGAGGATGTTCCCGAATGGTCGCTCGCCGTCGTGCTCGACAGTTCCGCGACCGGCTTGTCGATCGGCTTGCAGCCCGCGCGCCAGGCGTCGGGCGAGATCGTCAAGGAACGCGTCGAAGGCACCGTCAGCAAGGAAGACATGGGTTTTGCCATGCGCCATGTGGTCGACGGCAAGACCGTCAAGGCCAAGTCGCCGGCGGAGGTGTTGAAGCCGGGCGACGTCATCTTCGTGCAGAAGAACGACGGCTCCGATGGCGCCTACAGCCTGCGCCAGGTTCCCGAGGTGGAGGGCGGCCTGATCGCAATGGATCCGCATACCGGCCGTGTGCTGGCCATGGTCGGCGGCTTCTCCTACGCGCAGTCCGAATTCAACCGCGCGACGCAAGCCATGCGCCAGCCAGGCTCCTCGTTCAAGCCGATCGTCTATTCGGCGGCTCTCGACAATGGCTATACGCCGGCCTCGGTGATCATGGATGGGCCGATCACCATCCAGAGCGGCAACACGACCTGGACGCCGAAGAATTACGACGGCACCGTCGCTGGCCCGGCGACCCTGCGCTCCGGCATCGAGAAGTCGCGCAACCTGATGACGGTGCGGCTTGCCAACGACATGGGCATGAAGCTTGTCGTCGAATATGCCGAGCGCTTTGGCGTCTACGACCACCTGGCGCCGTATCTGCCGATGGCGCTGGGCTCCGGTGAAACGACGGTGATGCGTATGGTGTCGGCCTATTCGATCATGGCCAATGGCGGCAAGTCGATCAAACCATCGCTCATCGACCGTATCCAGGACCGCTACGGCAAGACGGTGTTCAAGCAGGACGAACGTGGCTGCCAGGGCTGCAATGCGCCCGAATGGCAGAACCAGCCTGAGCCGGAACTGGTCGACAATTCCGAGCAGGTGCTCGATCCGATGACCGCCTACCAGATCACCTCGATGATGGAAGGCGTCGTGCAGCGCGGCACCGGCGCCACCATCGGCGAACTCGGCCGCCACATCGCTGGCAAGACCGGAACGACCAACGACGAAAAGGACGCCTGGTTCATCGGTTACACGCCCAACCTCGTCGTCGGTCTCTACATGGGCTACGACACGCCGCGCGGCCTTGGCCATGGCGCCACCGGTGGTGGTCTCGCGGCACCTATCTTCAAGGACTTCATGCGGGTGGCGCTGGACGGCACGCCCAATGTCGACTTCAAGGTCCCGGACGGCATGAGTCTGGTCGCCATCAATCGCAAGACCGGCATGCGCGCCGCATCGGGTGATCCCGGCACCATCATCGAAGCCTTCAAGCCGGGTACCGGTCCCGCCGACAGCTATTGGGTGATCGGCATGGGCGCCGATGGCTCCAATGCCACGGGTGGCGCGCTGTCGCCGCAGGCCAATCAAGCCATCCAGTCCGGCGGCGGCGGCCTCTACTGACGATTTTCAGGAGCGGATGGGCTGGCCTTGCGCCAGCCCATTTTGCTTTACAGCCGGCGGCGGCCTCCCTATGTATCGCCGACCAATTTCAGCAAACAGGACAGAACAGCCAGCCATGCGCGCGGAAACGCAGAACATTGTCGACGAGATCAGGCAGGCGATCACCCTGCTGAGGAGGCATCTTTGACTGGGATCAGGCCATAAAGCGGCTTGAATACCTCAATGTGCGCGCCGAGGACGCCAGCCTCTGGAACGAACCGCTGGAAGCGCAGAAGCTGATGCGCGAACGCCAGGGCCTCGAGGAGGGCATCGCCTCGGTGAGAGGCCTGACGCAGGCGCTGGAAGACAATATCGGCCTGATCGAGCTCGGCGAGGAAGAGCGCGACGAGAGCGTCATCGCCGAAGCCGAAGCCGCGCTCCGTTCGATGCAGGGCGAAGCGAAGGCCCGCCAGGTCGAGACGCTGCTGTCGGGTGAAGCCGACGCGAACGACACTTATCTCGAAATCCATGCCGGCGCCGGCGGCACCGAAAGCCAGGATTGGGCCTCGATGCTGCTGCGCATGTACACGCGCTGGGCCGAGCGGCGCCGCTTCAAGGTCGAGGTGCTGGAAGTGCATGACGGCGAAGAAGCCGGCATCAAGTCCGCCACGTTGATGATCAAGGGCCACAATGCCTATGGCTGGATGAAGACGGAATCGGGCGTCCATCGCCTAGTGCGTATTTCGCCCTATGACAGCAATGCGCGCCGCCATACGTCCTTCGCCAGCGTCTGGGTCTATCCGGTCATCGACGACACGATCGAGATCGACGTTTCCGAATCCGATGTCCGCATCGACACCTATCGCTCGTCCGGCTCCGGCGGCCAGCACGTCAACACCACCGATTCGGCGGTGCGTATCACCCACCTTGCGACCGGCATCGCTGTCGCCTGCCAGGCCGAACGTTCGCAGCACAAGAACAAGGCCAAGGCCTGGGAAATGCTGCGATCGCGCCTCTACGAGGAAGAGCTGAAGAAGCGCGAGGCGGTTGCAAACGCCACCGAAGCGTCGAAGAGCGATATCGGCTGGGGTCACCAGATCCGCTCCTATGTGCTGCAGCCCTATCAGTTGGTGAAGGATCTTCGCACCGGCGTCGAGAGCACCAACCCGTCGAGCGTGCTCGATGGCGACCTCGATGATTTCATGGAAGCCTCGTTATCGCAGCGCATCGAAGGTGGTGCGGGTGAAGCCGTGGCGGACCTGGACTAAGGCTATGCTCATATTCAGGTGAGGCCGGCCTGCAAACGGCGGCTTCCTGCGCTTCCGGTGCTCACGGACCCGAATGTCCGCTCCGCTCCGGTTCTCGGAACCCACCATTTTCGACTCGGCCTGACCTGAATCTGAGCATACCCTTCGCACCTTAGCGACGGAGGAGAGAATGACTCGCAAGCTCACTGGAAAGTGCTTTTGCGGCGCGGTTCACTACGAAGTCGCGGACGAATTCATCTATGCCGCGAATTGCCATTGTTCGAACTGCCGCCGCACCACCGGTTCGGCCTTCAAGCCTTTCGCCGGCATCGAACGTGACAAGTTTGCTCTCACCGCGGGGCACGACCAGCTCCTGATCTTCGGTGACCAAAGCGGCCATGACGCGCATTGCGGCCGGTGCGGCTCATTGCTCTATTCGCTCGTCCGCGACGGCGCTTTCGTCCACGTCGCCATGGGAACCCTTGTCGACGATCCGGCCATCCGCCCGACCGCGCACATCTTCGTTGGCTCGAAGGCCGGCTGGTTCACCATCGCCGACGGCCTGCCGCAATATCAAGAGCATGTGATTGCCGATCGGCCATAGGCCGGAACCACAGCGCACCAATCCCGTTTAGTCGATACCTGTTTGCCGGGAGTTGATTTCAGCGGTCGATAGCGGATGGTTGGTTGGCATGCGCCGCGATGCTCGTGAACGCAGCAATTTCTTGCGCCGACTCACATTTGCGCTCACCATCACGGCATTGAGGGGAGACAAAAAGCATTTATGGCCGGGCGCGGCATATCTGCAAGCTGACGATCTGGCCGCTGGGAAGACACGTTCCGGGAACGGGCAAGCGAAATGCTTGATGCTCGTTTGAAAGGAACGCGTCCATGTCTGCTGCCACATCCAGATCGGCCCATGCCGTTCAACCGGCTGGCCGACTTTTGTTTTCCCTCGCAATCGGCGCGATCGCAATGCTGACGGCACCTGCCTTCGCGCATGACGCCACACCGACAGCGGCAAAGCCACAAGGCTGGAGTTACCCATTCGCATGCTGCGCCAACTATGATTGTCGTACGACCCATACTGGCGAAGTGTTGGAAAAACCCGAGGGTTATGTCATCGCCGGCACGGGTGAGGTTGTTCCCATGAGCGACAAGCGCGTCAAGGACAGCCCGGACGGTGAGTTCCACTGGTGCGCGCATCAGGCCGGTCTCGACGCCGGCAAGACAATCTGCCTGTTCGTGCCGCCGCGCTCTTATTGACGACACGACATCCGCGGTCGCGTGTAACGCGTGTAACGGGGCAGGCTGGCGTCTTGCCGGACCTTGTCTATGCCCGCAGACCGGGCATTCGCGGTTCGGTGGATGCATGATGACAGGCAGTTGTCAGGAGCACCTCTTTATGTTGCCTTTGCCGCTTAGGTGGCGGGCAATGGAGAGGAACTCGTTGATGACCATCAAGGCAAGCTGTCATTGCAAGGCGACGACGTTCGAGGTTTCGCAGGCACCGCGGACCGTGACGCAATGCACCTGTTCGTTCTGCTCGAAACGTGGCTCGCTCTGGGCATACTACATTCCATCGCAATTCAAGCTCACCAGCCCGATGGAGAACGTTTCTTTCTACCGATGGGGGTCGAAGACCGTAAAGCATGGGTTTTGCGCCACCTGCGGCTGCGGCACCTTCACGGAAACGCCGGACTGGTCGAAGGGCGAGCCGGATTTCGATAATCCCAAGATCAGCGTCAATTCGCGGCTGTTCGATGATTTCGATCTGGATAAAGTCGAAGTGGTGGTCATCGATGGCAAGAATCTCTGGTAGCCTTCAGGCCATCCCAGTGCGGCGATGCGGCGCCTTCGACGGGGTATTGGTCCCCGGAAAAGCCGTGGGCGGCGTTTTTGCCGTTCCGCTTTTCGCCGCAATTCATGGTACAAGTCGCCGCAAGGGCTGATTTGGCGCCACCGCAAGGCGTGACTTGGAGAGGGACCATCCTATGAAAAAGACTGTGCTCGTCGTCGTGGCGACGGCTGTGCTCGTGAGTGCCTGCACCACCACTGATCCGTATACAGGCGACCAGAAGATTTCCAACACCGCTGCCGGCGCTGGCCTTGGCGCCTTGGCTGGTGCCAGCCTTGGCCTGCTTGCCGGCGGCAATGACCGCCGCAACGCGCTGATCGGCGCGGGCATCGGTGCGCTCGCCGGCGGTGCCATCGGCGCCACCATGGACCAGAACGAAGCCGAACTGCGCCGGCAACTCGAGGGTACCGGCGTCAGTGTCACCCGTAGCGGTGACCAGATCATCCTCAACATGCCCTCCGATATTACCTTCAACTCAGATCAGGACGCTGTGAAGCCCGGCTTCTACCAGGTGCTGAACTCGGTCGCGCTGGTGCTGAAGAAGTTCAAGCAGACCACGGTCGATGTGTTCGGCCACACCGATTCGACTGGTGGGGATCAGCACAATTTCGACCTGTCCCAGCGGCGCGCCCTGGCGGTCGCCAACTATCTGTCTGGCCAGGGCGTCGATCAGCGCCGCTTCGCGGTCACCGGCTTCGGCAAGACGCGTCCGGTCGCATCCAACGCGACGGCCGAAGGCCGTGCCCAGAACCGCCGCGTCGAAATCCAGTTGTCGCCGCTTACCTGATCTGTTCGGCGAGGGAATGCGAAACGGCCCCGCGTTGGGGCCGTTTCTGTTCGAGCTGTTATGGGCGCTCTCCGGATCAGCACCGGAATATTAGTTGTTGCTAAATAAAAACTTCCCCGCAACCACGGAAAGGAATACCATCGTCGCCGTTCCGTAGGGGATGAGGCGGTGTAACTGGCCGCGCAATCAGCATTTTTCCCGCCTCGGGTCTTGCACGGCCAGATGAGAAAATCTGGGAGGAATGCATGCCAAGAACAGCCAGCCTTGGGCGCTGCGGCGTCCTTACTTTAACAAGCCTGATGAGCGCATGGTTGGGCCTAGCCACGGCTCGGGCCGAGGACGTCAACAAGGCCGACATAGATGCCTTGAAAAAGTCGCTGGCCAAATATGAGGACTACACCGCAGCCGTCCGCGACCTCTATCTGTCGACAGTCGGCTGCGTCTACTACAGCGGAGAAAAGATAGCGGGTGCGATGGATTACCCGAAAGGCGCCATGGGTATCCATTTCGTCAACGTCCCGAGTATTGGCCAAAAACTCGACCCGATGCACCCCAATGTGCTGATTTACGAACCGACCAAGAAGGGCTTGCACCTGGTGGGCGTGGAATGGCTGGTGCCTCTGACACCAGACATCAAGGAACCCCCGAAGCTTTTCGGCCAAACCTTCATGGGACCGATGGAGGGGCACTATCCGCTCATCCCGCGGGAGTTCGTGCACTACGATCTTCACGCCTGGCTGACGGACAACCCGAACGGGATGTTCAGTCCGACGAACCCGAACGTGAAATGCAGCAAGGCCGAATTTCCGATGCTGGAGAAACCGACCAAGATGATGCCTGGACCGATGTAAAGGGCGAGCCAGGCTGGCTAGCGCGCGTGAACTCATAAACGGGCATGCTTGGATCAGACATTTAGTCTGCCTCCGAGGCGAAAGCGGCCATTCTAGGCTACCGTTGCCATGTCGGCCGCCAGCAAGCCCTAATTCTAAGGGCAAGCCCGTCAGGACTCTCATCAGGGAGGATACAATGATAAAGCGGGCGCGCATCTGGGCGATATCGGCTTCGTGCGTCCTTTGGCTTTTTACACTGCCCGCCCAGGCGAGCCACTTAGGTGATCTTGTCAGGAACGGCGACGTCGCGGCGGTGACTTCCGCCTTGGACAAAGGCGCCGCGATTAACGAAATTGACGGCGTTACGGCGCTCTACATCGCCTGCGAAGGCGGAAATGTCGAGTTAGCCAAACTTCTGATCAATCGTGGCGCGGACGTCAACCTGCCCGTCAGCTGGCAAAGAACGCCACTCTACGCCGCCAACAAGGCTGGGCACGCCGAGATCGTGAAGCTGTTGCTCGACAATGGGGCCGATCCAAATCGGGTGGCGAAAGCGCAGACGCCGCTGCACGTGGCTGCCGAAAATGGCTGCCTTCAGTGCGTCATCCATCTTGTGGACGCCGGGGCAGAGGTCAACGCACTGACATCAAATGGAAATCCGCCCATACATTTGGCCAAGCTCAGGGGTCACGACGACGTCGTGGCTTACTTGCGCAGTCATGGCGCCGGACGACCGGCCATTGCGTCGATTTCGGCTCGACTTGCATCGGCAAGCGCTGAATCGGGCAAGGAAATTTTCGACGGAACGTGCGGGGCCTGTCATCTTGCATCACCGAGCCTCAAGATTCCCAAACGGGTCAATCTGTGGGGCGTCGTAGGGCGGCCGAAGGCCTCACAAAGCGATGTCCCGTATTCGTCAGCCATAAAGGAAGCCGGCGGCACTTGGACCTTTGAGGACCTCAATTCTTTTATCTCAAATCCGGCATTCGCTTTGCCCGGAACAGATATGATTTTCCCGGGTCTGCGGGACGAGAAGCAGCGAGCAGACCTCATCGCTTACCTGCGGACCTTGAGTGACACACCAATGCCGCTTCCCGACAATTGATTGCCCCTGTCTGGCGGGTACTGTGATCCGCAACCAGCGATCGGAGCCGTCAGGCATCCTGCGCGTGAGCGCACCAATTCTGTTCGGTCCGGATTTCCTCATGCCGGTAATCGCCGATTACATGCGGACCCATCCTCGGGTCGAGGTTGACCTCCAGCTTTCCGACGGATTTGTCGATCTCGGTGCCGAGGGCCTCGATTTGACGATACGAATCGGCCACTTGCCGGATTCCGGCTGGCAGGCGAAATGCCTGGGTGCTTTACGGCGCGTCGTATTCGGCGCACCTTCCAGCCGGCTGGTCGTTTTCGCAAACGGCTACTTTTGCGCGTCCAAAAAGACGCGCAGCGCCGTCGTATCAGACCTTGGCGACGATCTTCATGAAGGCCGGCATGTCATCGCCAAAGCCGACGGTCGAATCGTTGTCTTCCTGATGGCGTTGGCGGGCAGGGCGGTTGCTGTCGCGCTGCGGCCTGGTGTCGCCGCGTTCCGGTGCGCGCTGCTCGTTGCGATCGGATGATTTGCGCTCGGTGTTTTCCGACCGGATCGCTTCCTTGCGCGAGCGGCGTTCGCCGATGTCGGCGACCGCGGCCTCGGCTGGCGGCTGATCCTCGCGTACCGTTTCCGGTGCCGCTTCTTCGCTGTGCCTGGCGTGGCGTTCGCGTGGTTTGCGCTCGCCGCCCTTTTCCCTGCGATCATGGTCCTTGCGGTCGTCGTCCTTGCGGCCGGCACGGCGCGGCGCGCCTTTGCCGCGGCGCGGAGCATCGTCCTCGCCTTCGCTGGCGACCACTGTCGACAGGTCGCCGTCATGCCACTCGATCTTGTTGCCGATCAGCCGCTCAATGGCGTCGATGTACTTGGTGTCCGACTTGGTCGCGATGGTGAAGGATTTTCCAGAGCGCCCGGCGCGTCCGGTGCGGCCGATGCGGTGAACGTAGTCCTCGGCATGGATCGGCACGTCGTAATTGAAGACGTGGCTGACATCGGGGATGTCGAGACCGCGCGCGGCGACGTCGGAGGCGACCAGGTAACGCAGCTTGCCGTCGCGGAAATTGGCCAGCATCTGCATGCGCGCGCGCTGGTCCATGTCGCCATGCAGCGCACCGGCGTCGAAATCATACTTCAGCAGCGAGCGGAACAGCTCCGCCACCTCGACCTTACGGTTGCAGAAGATGATGGCGTTCTTCAGCTCCGCATCTTCGGCCTTGATCAGGTTGCGCAAGGTCTCGCGCTTGTCCCATGGTTTGGAGCCGGACTTGACCAGGCGCTGGATGATGTTGGTCGCCGCGGACGCGGCCTTGGAAACCTCGACGCGCACCGGCGCATGCAGGAACTTTTCGGTGAGCTTGGTGATCTCCGGCGGCATCGTCGCCGAGAAGAACAGCGTCTGCCTGGTGAACGGGATCATCTCGCAGATGCGCTCGATGTCGGGGATGAAGCCCATGTCGAGCATGCGGTCCGCTTCGTCGATGACGAGGATCTCGACGCCGTTGAGCAACAGCTTGCCGCGCTCGCGGTGGTCGAGCAGGCGGCCGGGCGTCGCGATCAGCACGTCGGCGCCGCGCTCCAGCTTCTTGTCCTGCTCATCGAACGACACGCCGCCGATCAAAAGCGCGATGTTGAGCTTGTGGTTCTTGCCGTATCTGATGAAATTCTCTTCGACCTGTGCGGCGAGCTCGCGCGTCGGCTCCAGGATCAGCGTGCGCGGCATGCGGGCACGAGCCCGGCCTTTTTCGAGGCGGGTCAGCATTGGCAGCACAAAGGAAGCCGTTTTGCCGGTGCCAGTCTGGGCGATGCCCAGAATATCCTTGCCGAGAAGCGCGTGCGGGATGGCACCAGCCTGGATCGGTGTCGGCTGCGTGTAGCCGGCATCGGTGACTGCGGAAAGAACCTTCGGCGACAGGCCGAGGTCTGAAAAGGTCAACGCTTCTGGAGCGGTCGTGGTGTCTGAGGACAATTGTTGTTGTCTTTGGCTGGTTCGGGGAAGCGCAACGGCGTCTAACGACGTCTGTCGCGGCAAGCGCCACGCGCCTGCAAGATTGGTATTGCAATTAGGAGCAAGCCCTCGATTTGTCAACAGAAACGGCCGTGATTGGCGCGATTGTGAAGTTGTAACCTTAATCGGGATACTTAACCCCCGTGCAGTTCGCCGCGCCGGCTCAGTAACGGAACTGTTCGGCGAGGATGCGTTCGTTCCAGGAATGGTTGGGATCGAACAGCAACGTCGCCGTCGCTGTTGGCGATTCCCTGACCGTGACCGAGGTCACCGCCTTGACTTCCGTATGGTCGGCGGCGGCGTTCACGGGCCGTTTTTCCGGCTCGAGAATGTCGAAGCGCACGGTCGCCTTGTTGGAGAGCAGCGCGCCGCGCCAGCGGCGCGGGCGAAACGGGCTGACCGGGGTCAGCGCCAGCAATGGCGCATCGAGCGGCAGGATCGGCCCGTGCGCGGAGAGATTGTAGGCGGTGGACCCGGCCGGCGTCGCGATCATCACGCCGTCGCAGCTCAGTTCCTCGAGCCGTATTTGCTCGTCGACGGTGATCCGGATCTTGGCCGTCTGGTAGGACTGCCGCCACAGCGCCACTTCGTTGATCGCCAGCGCCGAAAGCGTTTCGCCTTCCGAGGTTTCGGCCAGCATTTCCAGCGGGCGGATCGTTTCGGCGACCGCGGCCGCGATCCGCTCGGTGAGCCCGCCGAACCGGTACTCGTTCATCAGGAAACCGATGGTGCCACGGTTCATGCCGTAGACCTTCTTGCCGGTCCCCATCGTGTCGCGCAGGGTCTGCAGCAGGAAGCCGTCACCACCGAGCGCGACGACGATCCCGGCATCCTCGACGGAGGACTGGCCATAGCGCGCCGACAGGCTTTCCAGCGCCGCCTTGGCGTCAGCGGTGTCGGACGAGACGAAGGCGATGCGGCTGGCGGCTGTGCTCATGGCTTCCCGATGACGACCCATTGGCGGCGGCCGGTTACCGGGACGCGCCAGCGCCGGGGTAGCATGGGCGGGCCGTGTCTGCAAAGAGAGCCGCGCGCGTCGAGGCGACCGCGGAGCGGCGGAATGCGGCTTGCCGTTCGCGCATCATGTCAAAGGCTACGCGAATGTGATGGTTAAGACCGGCTTTAAACTCTCGTAAAGCCGGACCGGTCATGTTAGCCGGCATTGGTTGGGTGGCGTGGGGCTAGCCAGTCGAGGCCGACATATTGCCGGTAACACGCCTGATCATCGTATTTCTGATGCTGGGAAGCTTCGCGCTTCTCTTTGCCGAACTGGTGCGCCAGTCCGAAGAGACGAGCTTCCGACCTCAGCCCACGGCGTCGCGCTGTGGCGATGCCGCCGGGGCGCCATGCCCGCAAAGGGCGCTGTAACTCGGACCTGACTTGGCGAGGCGTGTCGTTTCTGGCTGGAAGCGAAACCGGCTGCGGGCGTTCCAACCGCTGCGCCAACGGATCGCCGGACCGAGTAGCGCGTGCTGATCGAGGAAATCACGCTCAACTCAGCTATGAACCCTTCCGCAGATGGCAGCCGGCTTGCCGCTTCTGTTCCAGATACTCGTCGACAAGCTGGTGGTAGCGCACCTTGCCGAAGCTTGGGAAATGGCCGCCATGCACGACCGAGACATCGAGGTCGCGCAGGCGAATGAGCGACGCCATGTAGTCTGATATGTCCGAGTGATAGACATCGTCGATCAGCGGGCCGTCATAGATGATGTCGCCGGATAACAGGATGCCCGTCCTGTTTTCGTAGAGCGCGATGCCGCCGGGTGAATGGCCGGGCGTGTGGATCACCTCGAAGGCACGGTCGCCGAGATCGACGACATCGCCATGGTTGAGCAAGCGGCCGGCGGGTGCGGGCAGAATGCCGTAGCGCGCCGTGTCCCAGCCTCGCGGCATGCCATCGAACATCTTGTCGGTCGCGTAGGTGCCGGCGGCCGTCCATTCGTTGCGCGGATCGGCGAGGATTTGAGCCTCGGCCGCGTGCACACAGCGATCGGGAAATTCGTGGTGGCAGCCGATATGGTCGAAATGCGTGTGGCTGGCGACGCAGATGAGCTTGCGCTCGCTCACCAGCGGCACGTGACGCCGGAGGCTGAAATGGCCAAGCCCGGTGTCGAACAGGAGGTCGCGGTCGCGGCCGCGCACATGCCACATATTGCAGCGGAAGAACGGCTTGATCCACGGCTCATGGATCAGCGTCACGCCATCGCTCATGCGGATGGTCTCGTACCAGTCGGGAGCGTCGATGAGCGGAAGCGTACCCATGTTCAATCCGTCAGCAGGACGATCTGGTCGGTATCGCAGGAAATCGCGACCGTGTCGCCCGGCTGGACGGTCGCTGTAGCGGGCAACTTGGCGATGAATTGCACCGAGGGATCTTCGATGGAAGCCGCAAGCACGCGCTTGAAGCTGCCCTGGAAGACGACATCGCTCACCTTGGCGGAGCCGAGCTGTACGGTGCCTACGGCCATGCCGAGGACAAGATGCTCCGGCCGTATGGCCAGCGCAACGGCGGAGCCCGCCGGCAACGCGCTGGGCAGTGAAACCGGCCCGACCGGCGTCGCAACAGTGCTTGTCAGGTCCCCGGCCTCCGCGACTGTGCCGGCAAGGATCGTGCTTTCGCCCATGAAGGTCGCGGAAAAGCGCGTCGCCGGCCGCGCATAGACGCGCTCGGGCGGGCCTTCGTCCTCGATGCGCCCGTCATTCATCACCACGCAATGGTCGGCCAGCGCCATCGCTTCTTCCTGGTCGTGGGTGACATGGATGAAGGCGGTGCCGACGCGCTTCTGGATCGCCTTCAATTCATCCTGCATCTGCCGGCGCAATTTGAGGTCGAGCGCGCCGAGCGGCTCGTCGAGCAGAAGCACCGCCGGCTCGATCACCAGCGCACGCGCCAGGGCCACGCGCTGCCGCTGGCCGCCGGAAAGCTGATGCGGTTTCTTGTCGAAGGCTGCGGCCAGTCCAACCAGCGCCAGCGCCTCGCGTGCCTTTGCCGCCCGGGTCGTGCCGTCGACACCCTGCATGCGCAGGCCGAAACCGACATTGCCGCCGACGCTCATATGCGGAAACAGCGCGTAGTCCTGGAACACCGTCGTCGTCGGGCGCTTGGCCGGCGGCACGGACGTGCAGTCCTCGCCACGGATGAACACCTTGCCTTCGCTGGGCGTGACGAAGCCGCCCAGAATGGACAGCAGCGTCGTCTTGCCGGAGCCCGAGGGTCCGAGCAGGATGGTGTAGCTGCCGGGCTCGATCTGCAACGACACATTCTTCAGCACGGTTTGCTGGCCGAAGCGGTGCGAGACGGAGCGGATATCGACCAAAGGCGCGGTCATGCCTTTCTCCTTCGCAGCAATGTCAGTTCGAACAGCACCACCAGCACGATGGAGACCGCGAAGACCAGCGAGCCGACCGCGTTGGTCTTGGGATTGAGGCCGGAGCGCAGCAGGTTCCAGATTTCAACAGGCAGCGTGGTGTCGAAGCGGGTGAGCAGGAAGGAGATCACGAACTCGTCCCACGAGAAGGTCATCGACAGGAAGAAACCGGCGAAGATGGCAGGCGCCATGACCGGCACGGTGATCAGCAGCAGCACCTTCCATTCCGGCGCGCCGAGGTCGCGCGCGGCGCGCTCGATGTTGATCTGGTGGTCGCCCATCTGGCTGTAGATGATGGCAAAGCACAGCGGCAGGTTGATCACGACATGGCCGATGCCGACGGCCAGCAGCGACTTCGGCACGCCGGCCCAGTTGAACAGCACCAGGAGCCCCATGCCGATGATGAGGTAGCTGACCGTCAGCGGCAGGGTGATCAGCCCGCGCAGCAGGCCGGAGCCGGGCAGGACGAAGCGCGCAAAACCCCAGGCGGAGAGGAAGCCGAGCGTGACGGCGGCGAGCGACGAGATGGACGCGACCAGCAGCGAATTGACCAGCGCCGAGGTCAGCCTGACGTCGGAGAGAACCGCGTCGTACCAGCGCAGCGACGGGCCGGTGAAGGGCGGGATCGGAAACGACGTCGCCTGCAGCGAAAACAGCACCAGCACGATCACGGGCAGGAAGATGAAGCCGTAGATCAGGACGGCGTAGAGCCAGGAGGCGATGCGGACGATCCTGCGCATCTCAGGCCCGCTCGATCTTCAGCCAGCGGGCGCAGGCGAGGTAGGCAATGGTGACCACCGCCATCAGGATGATCGACAGCGCCGAGGCCAGCGGAAAATCGCCGCGCCGGCCGATCTGCATCATCACCAACTGCGGCATCAGAAGCTCGTTGTTGCCGCCCAGGATCTGCGGCGTGATGTAGTCGCCGATGCACAGCACGAAGGTGAGGAAGGCGCCGACCATGATGCCGGGCAAGGTCAGCGGCAGCACGACATGCAGGAAAGTGCGCACCGGCCCGGCGCCGAGGTCGGCGGCGGCCTTGCGGTAGCTCGGACTGAGCTGCTTGAGATTGGCGAAGATGGTCAGCGTCAACAGCATGACGAAGAAATGCACAAAACCGGTGACGGTGGCGAAGCGCGTGTTGGCCAACTGCACCGGTTCGCTGAACAGGCCCGAGCCGGTCAGCGCGCGGTTGATCACACCGTTCTGCGCCAGCACCAGCAGCCAGGAGTAGGAGCGCACGACATAGGAGGTCCAGAACGGCAGCACGGCCAGCATCAGCGCCAGCCGCTGCCAGCGTTCCGGCACCTGTTCGGCCAGGATCCAGGCAAAGGGATAGGCGAGCAGCACCGAGACGACGGTGACGATCGCGGTGACCTGCAGCGAGTTCACCATCGCCTGCCAGTAGGAAGGGTTGGTGAAGAACTGGCTGTAGTTGGACGCCGTGAAGCCGCCGCCCTCATGCGCGGTGAGGCTGGAAAACCCCATGGCGATGAAGGGCAGCACGAAGAACAGCAGCGTCCAGCCGAGCGCCGGCGTCACCAGCGCCCAGGGCAAAGCACGCCCGTTGCTTCCAATTGACTTCATTAGCCGCAATCGCTCATTTCGCCTGCAGCATTTCGGTCCACATGTCCTGCATCTTCTTGTCGAGATCGGCGTTCGGCGCCGGATAGGCCTGGGCGCGTGCCAGGAAGCCCGGCTGCTCGTCGAAGCGCAGGATCTTCTTCTGCTCGTCGGTCAGCGCCGCCTTGGTGTTCGCCGGCATGCCCCAGTAGCAGGACGAGGTGGCGAGCCGCGCCTGGCCTTCCGGGCTCATGATGTACTGGATGAATTTCAGCGCCATGTCCTTGTTTTTGGAATCCTTGAACATGGCCAGCGACTGCGACCATAGAACCGCGCCTTCCCTAGGAATCGAGAAGTCCAGCGCCGGGTTCTCCTTGGCCAGCCCCGCCGTCACCCATTCGCCGCCGCCAACCAGTATGTCGACCTCGCCGGTCGCCAGCGCCGTCTGGCTGGCGGTCACTTCGCCGACCAGCTTGGCATTGGCCTTCATCTTGAGAAGTTCGTCCTTGAGGGCGGGCAGGTCGGCTTCGGTCAGATCGGCAGTCGTCTTGCCGATGGCGAGTGCCGCCATGCCGATGACCGGCAGATAGTAATCGTAGATGGCGACCTTGCCCTTGTACTTGTCGCTGGTGAGGGCAGCCATCGACTGCATGTCGGCCGGATCGACCTTGGTCTTGTTGTAGCCGATCGTGTTGTAGCCGAACTTTTCGGTGATGCCGTAGCGCTTGCTGCCGACCACGGTGGAACCGTCCATCTTCACCTGCGGGAACAGGTCGGCCAGCGGCAGTCTGTCGTCCGGCAGCGGCTCGAACAGGTCCTTCTCGACGCCGCGCGGTATGTCGATGCTATCGATCACCATCACGTCCCAGTCGCCCGGCTGCGACTGTTCGACGATGGCCAGTCCGGCGCCTGTGCCCTCGAATTCCTTGACGTTGACCTTGACGCCATTGGCCTCTTCGAAGGGTTGCAGCAGCGCCGGATCGGCGTGATCGCACCAGATCAGCGCGTTGAGGTCGGCGGCCTGGGCAGCGCTGCCGGCTCCGAGCAGCAGCGCCGTTGCGGCACACGCCGCATGCAGATGGCTCTTCAGAACGGAAAGCGGATTCCTGGATGCAGGTTTAGCGGACATCGAGTGTTCTCCCTTGCCTTTGTGGCTTCTTGCAAAAAGTTGAACCAATTCTAAAATTGAGTCAATTCTGTTTTTATGGCAAGAGGCTGGGATGAGCGGATTGCGGGCAAGGCAAAAGGCGGACCGGCACCGCCGCATCATCGAGGCGGCGGCGGAACTGTTTCGCGAGGCCGGCTATGAAGGCGCCAAGATCGAGGCGATCGCCGCCCAAGCCGAAGTCTCGGTCGGTACGATCTACAATTACTATCAGAATAAGGGCGACATCCTCGGCGCCATCGTCTCGCTGGAGGTCAACGAGGTGCTCAATGCCGGGCAGGGGGTCGTCGCCAGGCCGCCGGCCAATGTCGGCGATGCGCTGGACACGCTGATCGGCATCTACATCGAACACTCGCTGCACTATCTCAGCAAGGAGATGTGGCGGCAGGCCATGGCGATCTCGACGCAACTGCCCGACAGCCCGTTCGGTCAGGCTTACACCGGGCTCGACCGCGCGCTGACCGAACAGATCCGCGCCCTGATCGCCCGCCTGCAGACCCTTGGCTTGGTGCGGCAGGACATCGATGGGGCGGCGCTCGGCGAACTGATCTTCAACAACATGAACATGATGTTCATCGAATTCGTGAAGCGCGACGCGGCGAAGATCCCCGAGCTGCGCGCGGCGATACGCAGGCAGAATAGAATACTGGTGGCGGCGATCGGGGCGTGAAAGAGTCAGGAGCAGACAGGAGAAATCGTCGCTTCGGCATAAAACCTGGTTTCAGACGAGACTCACCTCTTGAGTTGAGTTTGAAATCTGATACAACCTAGAAGGGCATAAATAAGGGAGAGGGGTAAAATGGGGTCGTTTTCCATCTGGCATTGGGCAATCGTGCTGCTGTTGATCGGCGTGCCTGTTTTCTTTGCTGTTCGATCAGCCACGAAGCCATCACAGAATCCTGAGACTCTTGTAGGCATCGGTGGCTGGTTGATGCTGCTGGCGATCGGCCAGGCATTGTCACCGCTGCGCACACTTCTCGTATTGGGTTCCTCGAGCGATGGCTACAACCAACTCATGCTGGTGCCGAATGGACCCATGGTAGTCTATGGTGAGGTTGCTTTGCTGCTGGCATTTCTGGTGCTTCAACTGGTGGTGCTGGTTGCCATGCTGAGGCGGAGCTCTTGGTTCAAGCAGTTGTTTCTCATCCAGTGGCTTGCAATCCCGGTGGTTTTCATCCTGGACGCTGCCTGGGTTTCCGCTGCTCTCGGGGTTGCGGTCGGGCAAGTGGTCACCGGAGGCGCGCTTGCGGCGCCGATAGTCTCGTTTGTCCTTACCGGACTCTGGGTCGCTTACGTCTACAAATCCGTCAGGGTACGCAACACGTTCACCAGGGTTGGGGTATCCGCCCAAATTGCGAGCGCGTCATAGGATATCGGGGCGCCCGGAAGGCTCTGGCTCTCGGGTAGTCGTCGATCGGAGCTGGTGCCCCCGGACGGAATCGAACCGCCGACCTTCGGTTTACAAAACCGCTGCTCTACCAGCTGAGCTACAAGGGCACGGCGCTCCGGTTAGCATATTTGTTGCGCCAGTAAAGACAAAACTCCGTTTTACCCGGCATGCCGCATGGGCCGTCGGCGAGGGGCATCCTGAAAAGCGCCTGATTGCTTCCTACATATGGAAACGGTGCAATCGCTTCGAGCAGGGGTGCCGCATGATCAGATTTGTCATCATTCTCCCGATCATCTTCGTGGCCTGGATGCTGTTGGTGAAGATCATCAACGATGTGAAGAAGGCCAATGTCGACTGGACCGGCGTCACCACCATCATCGGCTTCATCGCGCTCGCCTTCTGGCTGCGCCATGTCACGGGGATGTGAAAAGAGCGAATAGCGAATAGCGAATAGCGAGTGGTACGTGGCGTTCCTGGCTTTCCCTTCTCGCCACTCGCCACTCGCTACTCACTATTCGCTCCTTCTGATTTCCCCTTTCGAACTCGCCGCCAGCACGAATTCGCCGGGCGAACCAAGCCGTTCCAGAAAAATCGAAAAAGGATTCGAACCTTTTTCCTTGCCGCGACGACAGATGATCAAGAGGCGGATGGATCGCCTCGGTCAACGAAGCAAGGAGATCGTCATGTTCACACGCACACTCGTTTCCGGCGTCATCGCCACCGCCGTCGCCGCCAGCACGCTGCTCGGCACCGTCCAGCCTTCGGCTGCTCACAGCCATCACCACAATCGCGAAATCGGTATCGGCATTGCCGCCGGCGTTGGCGGTTTCGTGCTGGGCAGCCTGCTCTCCCAGCAGCCCCGTACCGTCTATGTCGACGAGGACGGCGGCTCATGGCACGTCCGTCGCTGCTACGATCGCTACGCGAGCTACGACGTCGACTCCGACACCTATATCGGCCACGACGGCTATCGCCACTACTGTCGTCTCTGAGAGGAGGAGGCGTTTCAATCCCTTAAAAGAGGGGGCGCCCCCGCCGCAGCCCCCGCCGCCCCTCTTTTCGCTGTTGGGGGCAAGGCCCTTGTCGAATTGATCGACAGGCAATGTTGGCGCCGCCCCTCATCTGCCTGCCGGCATCTTCTCCCCGTAAAACAGGGAGAAGGACGCTAGCCGCGGCACTCCGCACTTTTTCGCAGCGTTGGAGATTGGCGAAATCGTTTAGACATCGTCCTTCTCCCCGTCACTATACGGGGAGAAGATGCCGGCAGGCAGATGAGGGGCAGCGCGAACCTCAAGCTACTGCCTCCGACAGCCGGCCTCGCAAAGCGGCCCGCGGCGTCCGGCGTGGTGATCTTGGCGCGTGACTACGTGAAGTTGCCCTTCGTGGTTGTAGAGGCCTCGCTATCATCAGGTCGCCTTCACCCCGCCGATCATCCTTGTCACCTCGGCCGCGGCGTCGCGCACCAGCGGCCCGATCTCGGCCAGCCGCTCCGGCGTCACCCGCACCGTTGGCCCGGAGACCGACACGCCACCGATCGGCTCGCCGAATTCGTTGAAGATAGCCGCCGCCACGCAGCGCATGCCGGGGTGCCGCTCTTCGTCATCGACCGACCAGCCCCGCAGCTTGATTCGTGCCAAATCGTGGGCCAGCGCCGAAATGTCGGACAGCGTCCTATCGGTGAAGCGCTGCAGGCCGGCCTTGCGCAGGATGGTTCCGACGCGCTCCGGCTCGAGATGGGCCAGCACCGCCTTGCCGATGCCGGACGCATGGAACGGGCTGCGCGTGCCCGGCCGGAAGAAGGCGCGGATCGCCTGATGCGTCTCGACCTGGCTGACGAAGACGACGCAATCATCCTCGGCGACGCCGAGATTGGCGGTCTCGCCGGTTCTCTCCATCAACTCCTGCATGACGACGCGGGCGCGGTCGACCAGTTTGCGGCGGCGCAGGAACGCCGCGCCCATGCGGTAGGTCTCGACGCCGATCGACCACAGCTGGTCGCTGGTGTCGAATTCGACCATGCCGTGGTTTTGCAGCGTCGTCAGCATGCGGTAGGCGGTCGAGGCGGCCAAGCCGCTCTGCGCCGATATCTCGCTCAGCGAGAGGCCGCTGCCCTCCGCGACGATGGCCAGGATGCGCAGCGCCCGATCGAGCGACTGCACCGAGTTGGCCTCCGATGGCCCGTTGAAAGCGCGCGGCCGGCCGCGCTGGCGTTTTTCGGTCGTTTCCATGGCGCCATTCTCAGCCGATTTCGCCAAACGGGCAATGAAAAAGTTTTTCATCCGATCGAAGGGGTGAATTCCTGGAAAACAAAAGATCCAATAAAATCAAGGGATAGGAGCCGTTTTCTAGAAATGAAAAAATATTCTGAAAAAATTGAAAAATAGCCTGCTTGCTGACATCCTTGGCCAATCCAACAACGACAAACCCTATGGAGGGCTGGAAATGGCCAGGATGCGCGCTGTCGATGCCGCGGTTCTCGTTCTCGAAAAGGAAGGCATCTCCTGCGCTTTCGGCGTGCCGGGCGCGGCGATCAACCCGTTCTATTCGGCGATGAAGGCGAGGGGCACCATCCGCCACGTTCTTGCCCGTCACGTCGAGGGCGCCTCGCACATGGCGGAAGGCTATACCCGCGCCAAGGCTGGCAATATCGGCCTGTGCATCGGCACCTCCGGTCCGGCCGGCACCGACATGATCACCGGGCTCTATTCGGCGGCCGCGGATTCCATTCCGATCCTGTGCATAACCGGCCAGGCGCCACGTGCGCGGCTGAACAAGGAGGATTTCCAGGCCGTCGACATATCAGCCATTGCCGCGCCGGTCGCCAAATGGGCAGTCACCGTCATGGAGCCCTATCTGGTGCCGATGGCGCTGCAGAAGGCATTTCATCTGATGCGCTCGTCGCGGCCCGGCCCGGTGCTGATCGACCTGCCGGTCGACGTTCAGCTGGCCGAGATTGAATTCGACATCGATGCCTATGAGCCGCTGATGCCGTTCAAGCCGGCCATGACGCGCGTGCAGGCCGAAAAGGCGCTGACTATGCTCAACGCCGCGGAAAAGCCGCTTATCGTCGCCGGCGGCGGCATCATCAACGCCGATGCGTCGGATCTGCTCATCGAATTCGCCGAGATTTCAGGCGTGCCGGTCATCCCGACCTTGATGGGCTGGGGCGCGATACCCGACGACCACCGGCTGATGGCCGGCATGTGCGGGCTGCAGACCTCGCACCGGTATGGCAATGCGACGATGCTGGAGGCCGACTTCGTCTTCGGCATTGGCAACCGCTGGGCCAACCGTCACACCGGCTCGGTCGACGTCTACACCAAGGGCAAAAAATTCGTCCATGTCGACATCGAGCCCACCCAGATCGGCCGCGTCTTCGCGCCGGACCTCGGCGTCGTGTCGGATGCGGGTGCGGCACTGAAGATGCTGCTCGACGTCGCCACCGAATGGAAGACGGCCGGAAAGCTTCGCGATTGGTCCGGCTGGGCGAAGGAGTGCCAGGCTCGCAAGAAGACGATGAAGCGCAAGACACATTTCGACCAGGTGCCGCTGAAGCCGCAGCGCGTCTACGAGGAGATGAACAAGGCGTTCGGCCGCGACGTCACCTATGTCACAACGATCGGCCTGTCGCAGATCGCCGGCGCGCAGTTCCTGCATGTCTACAAGCCGCGCAACTGGATCAATTGCGGCCAGGCCGGCCCGCTCGGCTGGACCTTGCCGGCGGCGCTTGGCGTTCGCGCCGCCGATCCCGACCGCACCATCGTGGCGCTGTCTGGCGACTATGATTTCCAGTTCATGATCGAGGAACTGGCGGTTGGCGCGCAGCACAAGCTGCCTTATCTCCATGTTGTCGTGAACAACGCCTATCTCGGGCTGATCCGCCAGGCGCAGCGCGGGTTTTCGATGGATTTCGAGGTCGATCTCGCCTTCGAGAACATCAACCGATCAGGCGATCCGGAGGCCGGCTATGGCGTCGACCACGTTGCGGTCGCCGAAGCGATGGGCTGCAAGGCGGTCAGAGTGCGCAAGCCCGAGGAATTCGCCGCCGCCTTCAAGGAGGCCCAGCGGCTGATGAAAGAACACCGGGTGCCGGTCGTGCTCGAATTCATCCTCGAACGCGTCACCAACATCTCCATGGGCACCGAGATCGACAAGATCACCGAATTCGAGGACCTTGCCGAGCATCAGGAAGACGCGCCGACCGCGATCGTCATGCTCGACTAAGAGGAGAGAAAGAATGCCGCGTTTTTCAGCCAACCTTTCGATGCTCTTTGGCGAGCATGATTTCCTCGACCGTTTCGATGCCGCCGCCCGCGCCGGTTTCAAGGGCATCGAATATATCGGCCCCTATGACCATGCGCCCGATGTCGTCGCCGCCCGGCTGAAGAAGAACGGCCTGACCCAGGTGCTTTTCAACCTGCCGGCGGGCGACTGGGGCAAGGGCGAGCGCGGCATTGCCGCATTGCCGGACCGCGTGCCGGAATTCCGCCAAGGCATCGCCAAGGCGATCGCCTATGCGCAGGCTCTCGGCTGTCAGCAGGTCAATTGCCTGGCCGGCATCGCGCCCGCGGGCGCCGACCGCAAGGTGCTGGAGGATGTTTTCGCCGAAAACCTCGCCTTCGCGGCGGAGAAGCTGGAGCAGGCCGGCATCAGGCTGTTGATCGAGCCGATCAACACGCGCGACATTCCGGGATTCTTCCTCACACACTCCGACCAGGCGCTTGATCTCATCGACCGTATCGGCTCGAAGAACCTGTTCCTGCAATACGACATTTATCACATGCAGATCATGGAGGGGGATCTCGCCCGTACAATCGAGGCTAACCTCAGCCGCATCGCGCATATCCAGCTTGCGGACAATCCCGGCCGTCACGAGCCGGGGACGGGCGAGATCAACTACCCCTTCCTCTACGAGCATATCGACCGCATCGGCTATTCCGGCTGGATCGGGGCGGAATACAAACCGAGGGCAGGGACCGAGGCCGGGCTGGGGTGGTTCAGGGAACTGAGCGGGAAGGGCAGCGCGGCGGCGTAGCGGCTATCGCAGTAGAAGTCGCGTTCCTTCGCGCCCCCCCTCTGGCCTGCCGGCCATCTCCCCCACGGGTGGGGAGATCGGCAGCTTCGGCGCCGCCCTTTGATTTTCTGACGCTCGAAAATTGGCGAAGGCAGCGGTGACATCCAATCTCCCCCCTCGTGGGGGAGATGTCCGGCAGGACAGAGGGGGGCGTGACAGAGCGCGGCCTAACAAGAGACGGAGAACCACAATGGAAACCATCGGCTTCATCGGCCTCGGCATCATGGGCGCACCGATGGCGGGGCATCTGCTGGAAGCGGGCTATAAGGTCATCGCCAGCGACCATCGCTCCAAGCCGCCTGCCGATCTCGTCGCCAAGGGCCTAAAAACCACCAACGGCCATGCCGCCGTGGCCAAGGCCGCCGACATCGTCATCCTGATGGTGCCGGACACCCCGCAGGTGGCCGACGTGCTGTTCGGCGAGAACGGCGTCGCGGCCGGTCTGTCGAAGGGCAAGCTGGTCATCGACATGAGCTCGATCTCGCCGATCGAGACCAAGGTATTCGCCAGGAAGATCAACGAACTGGGCTGCGACTATCTCGACGCACCGGTCTCGGGCGGTGAAGTCGGCGCCAAGGCGGCGTCGCTGACCATCATGGTCGGTGGCGAGGAAAAGCCATTCGAGCGTGCAAAACCTGTCTTCGAGAAGATGGGCAAGAACATCACGCTGGTCGGCCCGAACGGCGTCGGCCAGACCACCAAGGTGGCCAACCAGATAGTCGTCGCGCTGACCATTGAAGCTGTCGCCGAAGCACTTGTTTTTGCATCGAAAGCCGGCGCCGACCCGGGCAAGGTCAGGCAGGCGCTGATGGGCGGGCTGGCGGCTTCGCGCATTCTGGAAGTGCATGGCGAGCGCATGGTCAAGCGCACCTTCGCGCCGGGCTTCCGCATCGAACTGCACCAGAAGGATTTGAACCTGGCGCTGGAGGGCGCGAAAGCGCTCGGCGTGTCGCTGCCCAACACCTCGACCACGCAGCAACTGTTCAACTCCTGCGCGGCCAATGGCGGCGCAAAGGAAGATCATTCGGCTCTGGTCAGGGCGCTGGAGCGGATGGCCGCGCATGAGGTAGGTTAGAAGCGAATAGCGAGTAGGGAATAGCGAATAGGGATTGCAGCCACGGATAGCCGGGATTCGACTTTCGCTACTCGCTACTCGCTACTCGCTACTCGCTACTCGCTACTCGCTAAGAACTTCCGCGCCACGTAGAGGCTGATCGCCGCGGCGTTCGATACGTTGAGCGAATGGATCGCGCCGGGCATGTCGAGCCGCGCCAGCGTCGTCACCGTCTCGCGCGTCTTCTGGCGCAGGCCCTTGCCTTCGGCGCCCAGCACCAGGGCGATCTTTTCTCCGGCAAAGCTCTTTTCGAGTTCCGCCGGTCCGTCCGAATCAAGCCCGATGGTGCGGAAGCCGGCTTCGTGCAACTGGCCGAGCGCGTCGGCCAAGTTCTTCACCTCGATCTGTTCGATGTGCTCCAGCGCGCCGGAGGCGGATTTCGCCAGCACGCCCGATTCCTGCGGGCTGTGGCGGGCCGTGGTGATGAGCGCGCCGGCGCCGAAGGCGACCGCCGAGCGCAGGATGGCGCCGACATTGTGCGGGTCGGTGACCTGGTCGAGCACTAGCACCAGCTTGGCATCACCAAGTGCGTCAAGCCGCTTCGGTCTCAGCGGCTCGGCCTCGATCAGCACACCCTGATGCACGGCGTCCGAGCCGGTGATCTTGTCGATGTCCCTGGGCTCGACCAGCTCCGCCTTGAAGGGCAGGGCGGCGAGATCGGCGATTTCCAGGCGCTCGGCCGCATTGCGCGTCACCAGCATCTTCCGGATCTTGCGGCGCGGATTGTCGAGTGCCGCCCGCACCGTGTGCAAGCCATAGAGCCGCACCAGGCCGTCCGCGGCATTTTCGCCCGGCGGAACCGGCTGTCGGGGCCTGAACGCCGGCGCGCCGCCGCTTTTCTCGTCGCGATAGGCGCGGCGCAGCTTGGCGTAATGGGTGTCTTTGGGCGTCTTGGAATTGCTGTCGTTGCTCATAACCGGCTTCTATAACCGTGTCGCGCGGCAATGGATACTGCCGCATCGAACGGCTTGCCGGATGGCAGATGAAATTCAGCGCGTTTTGACGGGATCTTGCGGTTGACAGTTTTGGGCGGTGCCGCCATAAGGCGCTTCGCGGAAGGCTGCTGAGGCGGTCACGACGCGTTGATGCCTCGTTGCATGGCTCCGGCGGCAGACTGGAGAGGTGCCCGAGTGGTTAAAGGGGACGGACTGTAAATCCGTTGGCTATGCCTACGTTGGTTCAAATCCAACCCTCTCCACCACTGCCGGCCCGGAAGCCCTGAAACGCGAAGCATCGAACCGAAAAGTGCGTGGCGCTTTTGGCCCGCACTTCCTGAAACCCGATACTTCACTGAAAGCCGCGGATCGCCAGCTTCAATCCGACTGGGCTCAGTTCGCTGCGTTGATCGACTTCGCCAGCTCTTCGAGCTTCCTGGGATCGTTGCCGTGACGGCGCACCAGTTCGCGGGCCTGGTTTGACGGCAAATCGGCCGTGACGGCCAGCTGTCGCACCTGGTCGTCGATGGCAACCTGCGGCAAGGTGTTGTCGGAATCTGCTGCCTTGTCCTTCATGGCGGTTCTCCTCGATCGCTGTCCAAGACAACGGCTTGAAAATCGGACCGGTTCCGAAAGATCTGCAAAACACGAGCGCCGATGCCTCGTCGCGACCACCAGCCATGCGATCCCGACTGAGTAATGAATCAGAGCAGTGAGGGTTTTGCCAGGAACCATGGCCAGGCGGACGGGTTGTCCCGGCTGAACGGAGATAATCTCGATGCCTCAGCCAAAGGAACCCGACCCAAATCGCGATGTGCCCATGCCGGCTCCTACGTGGAAGCCTGAACCGATTGACGAGCCCGAACCGGAAGGCCCGCCGGACGAAACTCCGCTGCCCGATCCCGACGAGAATGAAGAGCCTCCGGTCCACGTCACAGGATCGACATGAAGGCCTTATGTGCAGGAGGAATCCAATGCCTGAGATCCGTTCTCCTCGTCTCGCTGTTCTCATTGACGCCGACAACGCGTCGTCCAAGATCGCGGATGGCCTGTTCGAAGAGATCGCCAAGCTCGGCGAGGCAAGCGTCCGCCGCATATACGGCGACTTCTCCGGCGTCCGTTCCAAAGGCTGGGCCGACATCCTCTCGAAGCACGCCATCATCCCACAACAGCAGTTTGCCTACACAACGGGAAAGAATGCGTCGGACATTACCCTGGTGATCGATGCAATGGACCTGCTTCACAGCGGCCGCTTCGACGGTTTCTGCCTTGTTTCCTCCGATAGCGATTTCACTCGTCTCGCGGCACGTATCCGCGAGCAGGGGATCGATGTGTTTGGCTTTGGCGAGCAGAAGACCCCGGAGAGTTTTCGCCAGGCCTGCCGCAAATTCGTCTACACGGAGAACCTGCTTGCAACGACGCATGCCAATAGCGGGGACACAAGCCGGGCCACGAACCCGCTTCAGTCTCCCAGCGCCGCCACGCCTGTCATTTCGAAAGTCATCGCGCAGATGGAGAGCGAGGACGGTTGGGTCCCACTCGGTGCTGTCGGCACGCAACTCGCTAACCTGGCCTCGGACTTTGATCCGCGGACCTTCGGGTTTCGGAAACTAAGTGATCTCGTGCGGAAAACGAATTCTTTCGAGATTGACCATCCCGAGGGTGGATCGTTGCGAATTCGTATTAAGCCGGCGGCAGCCAGGCAGGCGAGGTCGAAAGCTCGCCGATAAGCGGGTGTTGTGGTCGATCGTTCGTTCGCAACGAAGCGCCGCCGCCCGTGCCAACGGCGCTTTCGCCTTCAATCCCTGTCGGACAGCACCGCGACGCCGAAGAGCGCCGCCTTCTTGGTGATCAGTCCTTCCAGATCCGCGTCCGAGCGCTCCGTCCCCGTACGTTCCCGCAGCGCGGCGATTGCTGCCTTCATCGACAGCAACGCGTTGCATCGCTCGTTCAGGAGTTGGTCGACAGCCGCGGCCACGTCGCACGTCTCAACATGCGGCAACATTGAACTGGCTCCTTTCCTATCGGGCGGTACGCCTGCTGTCTCGAGGAACGGCGGGCTTGCCGTCAGTCAATAACCTTCACAATCTTGCGTGTGCCCGGGTCGACCAGCACTGTGTGATCGCCGACGACGACATATTTGTATTTGACATCGGGAACATCGATCGACCGAAGTTCGACCGTGTCGGGCAAAGCGGAACCGACACTGAGTTCCAACCCGAGAAGATTGATCGATGCCAGCGGATGCTTGTGCACATATTCGCGGATGACCGTCTGCTGTTCGGGCGTGATAATCACCTCGTCCGCGATGGCCACGCCGATGCCGGCGAGCAGAATAAGCCCGGCGGCGGCAGGAATCAGATGACTTCTCATCGTCTTCTCCTATTCCTGGAAGGGAAGATCCGCCGTTCACTGCTTGGCAAACGGCGAACCCGTCTTTTCAACGTTCACCCGAGCCCTCTTGTTCCATGAGCGACGACTAATTGACCGGGCTGTTGAGGCACCGTAGCGGCCGCGCGAAGCAGCCGACATGAATCGGGTTGTGACGCGTGAAGTCGCGTGACCAAGCCGGCGCGGCGGCGTCGGATTCGTATGATGGGATTTCTGGGGCAGTATTCAGCCTAGCCCTCGGCAAGCCAATCATGGAGGCTGCGGGCGAAGCTTCGCGGCGCGACGAGATCGCACGAAGTCTCGCCGGTGCGAAGCAAGAGTACCGGCACATGGTGGAAGGATGTCTGCACGGCCCGGCCCGGAGCGCTGGTCGGCGCATGCCAGTCGACGGCGATGCAGGTGGAGAGAACGCTTGCGATGTCGGCCCCGGCCAGGCTGAACCGTACGCTACCTTCGCCAAGGCAAACCGAACAGCCGAGATCCGGATCGATGGCAAGGGACGGAGCTTGCGTCCCGTCGTCGAGCGCCAGCCAGAGACGGCGCGGTGCAACGCGGATGATGAGAAGGTTCTTGTGACGAACCGTCTCTCCGACCGAGGCGGGAAGTCCGGTGCCGAGCGCCGCCGAGAGGCTCGATTCGAATTGGCCCAGCGTTCCGTCCCATGCCTCGACCTGGATGAGCGGGCAATCGGCCACGGACAGGCTGAAATCCGGGCTAACCATGCAGCCGTTCTCCTTGCGGATCGAGGAATACCGGCGAGACGATGCGGGCACGCACCGTTTCGGCCTTCATGGGATAGACGGCCACGACCTCGCTTCCCTCTGTCGCGACATCGCCGGCAACCAGCGCCAGCCCAACATAGCGGCCGCGTTCGGGGCTGAAGGTGACGGAGGTGATGCGCCCGCTTCCGTGGCCGTGAGCTTTCTCGCCTGGCAGGAACAGTATGGCGCCACCGCGCAGGCGCTTTCCGTCCTCGATGCATTCCAGCCCGACCAGGCGTTGCCGGTCAGGCGCCAGCAGAGCAGGGCGCCGCCGCAGCACATCGCCAACGAAGCCGCTGCGCTTGCCGACCATGCGGCCAAGGCCGAGATCGTCGAGCGTCGTGCGCCCATCGATTTCGGGCCCCGCGACGTGGCCCTTCTCGACACGCAGCGCACCAAGTGCCTCGACGCCGTAGGGCTTCAGGTCGAACGGCCTGCCGGCTTCGAGCAAGTGGCTCCAGAGCCGTTCACCGGCAGTTGCGCCGACATAGATTTCATAAGCCCGCTCGCCTGAATAGCTGAGGCGCAGGATGCGCAGCGCTCGACCTTTCCATTCCCTCTCTTGCGCGCCCATATGCGGCAGCGCTTCGTTGGAAACGTCGAGCGACGGAAACGCCGCCGCCAGGATCGCGCGGCTCTTCGGTCCGGCGACGGACATCGCCGCCCATTCATCGCTCACCGAGGTGACGGCGACGCGCAGTTCCGGCCATGCGGCGTCGAGCAGGAACTCCAGCCGCGACAGCACGTCGGCGGCCTTGGCGGTCGACGTGGTCATGAAGAACCGGTTTTCCGCCAGCCGCGTCGTGGTGCCGTCGTCGAAGACAATGCCGTCGTCGCGCAGCATGACGCCGTAGCGGGCACGGCCGACTTGCAGCTTGGCGAAGCCATTGGCGTAGACACGGTCGAGGAACGTGGCGGCGTCCGGACCCTGGACGTCGATCTTGCCGAGGGTGGAGATGTCCATCAGGCCAGCGGCCTGGCGCACATTGCGCATGTCGGCGACGTAGGCCTCGTTCACATCGGCTCCGGACTGCTTGTAAAACCATGGCCGCATCCACAGGCCGACTTCCAGCATGTCGGCGCCGTTCGCCAGATGCCAGTCGTGCATCGGCGTGCGGCGGAATGGCTTGAAATGATGGCCGGTGGCGCGGCCGGCAAGCGCGCCGATGGCGACCGGCGTGAAGGGCGGGCGGAAGGTCGTGGTGCCGGTCTCGGGAACCGTTGAGCCACGCAGGGCGGCCATCGCCGAAAGCGCTGGGAAATTGCTGGTCTTGCCCTGGTCGGTACCCATGCCGAGCGTTGTGTAGCGTTTCAGGTGCTCAACCGATTCATAGCCTTCGCGATGGGCGAGTTCGATGTCCTTTGTCGTCACGTCCATCTGGAAATCGACAAAGGCTTTTCCGCGTTGGGCGGACGGGACGTCGCGAAGCATGGTCCTGACGGTTTCGCCCAGATCGAGCTTTGAAGGCGCTGGTGCCGGCGCCGATTTGCCACAGAAGGATGCCGCTTCGATGCCGGCGCGATGACCATCCTGGATGGCGTCGACGGTCGAATAGTTTCCCATCACTGCGCCGGCTCCGAACCGGTTGGCTGGAAAGGCGCCTGGCACGAAGCCGTCGATGTCTTCGCGATATCGAGGCTTCATGCCCAGATGCGAAGTCAGGTGCACGGTCGGCGACCATCCGCCGGACATGCAGACCAGATCGCAGGCGGCCTCGGATTGGCCGTCCGGTCCGGCGAGTGTCGCGCCCCTGACGGCACGGCCGCCATGCAGGTCGACAATGCGTGTCGCGACCCGCACCGTGACGCCGAGCCGTGCGGCTTCCACGACAAGTGCTGTGGGCGGTGCGGCGCGCGGATCGGCTACTGTCACCTCAGCGCCGGCTGCGGCGTAGTCGAAGGCGGTGCGCCAGGCGCTGTCATTGGCAGCAGTGACGATGACTTTCCTGCCCGGCAGAACGGCGAAGCGGTTGAGGTAGGTCCGGGCGGCCGAGGCGAGCATGACGCCGGGCCGGTCGTTATTCGAGAACACCATCGGACGCTCGATGGCGCCGGTGGCGAAAACGATCGAGCGCGCGCGAAGCATGGTGACTGTTTGCCGAGCTTCGCCGGTTCGCGGCGGGCCGACCTGGTCGCGTTGTTCGACCAGGCCTATGACATTGCCGTCATAGACGCCGAAAGCGCTGGTCCGCTTCATCAACGTGACGGTCTCGAAGCTTTTCAGTTCGGCTTCGACCTGGCTCAACCATGAGGCCGCCGTGCCGTCGGACCGTTCAGCCAGAAGCTGACCACCGAGAAGGAAATCCTGCTCGATCAGCGTGACCCGCGCGCCGGCCGCGGCGGCTGCCCGTGCCGCCGACAATCCGGCCGGACCACCACCGACAATTGCGATATCGGCAAAGGCATGACGGACGACGTAGCGATCGGGATCCGGCTCGGTGCCGGCTCTGCCGAGGCCAGCCGCCTTGCGAATGAAGTGCTCGTAGACCTTCCAGGCGCGCCGCGTCGGGCCCATGAAGGTCTTGTAGTAGAAGCCGGCCGAAAGAAACGGCGCGAACAGGCCATTGACGCTTTGCACGTCGAAGGCGAGCGACGGCCAGCGGTTCTGGCTTTCCGCGACCATGCCGTCGTCAAGCTCCAGCGTCGTCGCCGGCAAGTTCGGCTCGCGCCTGCCCGCTGTCCCCAGCGTGACCAGGGCGTTCGGCTCCTCCGGCCCGGCGGAAAGAATGCCACGCGGACGATGATATTTGAAGCTGCGCCCGACCAGGGTGACGCCGTTGGCGAGCAGCGCGGATGCGAGCGTGTCACCACGATATCCGGCCATCTTTTGGCCGTCGAAGCTGAATTCGACGGGATAAGAGCGGTCGATGCGACCGCCGCCTTGTAGCCGCTTGTTCCGGGCGTTCATGCTTGCGATGTCCTGGCGAAGGTGACCGAAGAAACGACGTGGTTGCGTGTGTCGCGCTCGACCACCAACCACTGGCGGCAGCCGACCACGTGCTGCCAGAACTCGCGGTGGAGGCCTGCGGGGTTTTTCCGGACATAGACATAGGCGTACCAGGCCTCCGGATCGGGATCGTCATGGGCCGGACGCCGGACGGAAGCATCGCCGCCATAGCGGAACTCGTCATGGTCGCGCGGACCGCAGCAGGGGCATTCGATGCGCAGCATCTTCTTCCCGCCTCCTATTGCAGCCAGGCGGAGGGGCCGGCGCCGGCTTCGTCCAGCGTATGGCCGGTCCGGAAACGGTCGAGCCCGTAGCCCGCGATCAACGGATGCGGCTTGCCGGTGGCGATCGTGTGGGCGAAGCACCAGCCGGAAGCCGGCGTCGCCTTGAAGCCGCCATAGCACCAGCCACCGTTGAGATAGAGGCCGTCGATCGGCGTCCGGCAGATGATCGGGCTGGCATCCGGGGTCATGTCCATCACGCCGCCCCAATGACGCAGCAGACGGATGCGCGAAATGCACGGCATCAAGGCGATCGCCGCCTCGGCCACCTCGCGCACGACGCCGAGATTGCCGCGCTGGGCGTAGGAATTGTAGCCGTCGAGATTGCCGCCGAAGACCAGTCCGCCCTTGTCCGACTGGCTGACATAGAAATGATCGGCGCCGTAGGCGACGACATGGTCGACCAGCGGCTTCAACGGTTCGGTGACGAAGGCCTGCAGGACATGGCTTTCGATCGGCAGATCAAGGCCGGCCTTGGCACCGAGCACGGATGTATGGCCGGCAACGGCGAGGCCGACCTTGCCGGCGCTGATCCGGCCTTTCGTCGTCTCGACGCCGACGATCCGTTCGCCATCGCGAATGAAGTCCGTCACCTCGCAGTTCTGGATGATGTCGATGCCATGGCCATCGGCGGCGCGCGCATAGCCCCAGGCGACGGCGTCGTGCCGCGCCGTGCCCGCGCGGCCCTGGAAGATCGCGCCATGGATCGGAAAGCGGGCCGTGTCGGAAAAATCGAGATAAGGCACCAGCCGGCGCACGTCGTCACGATCGAGGATGTCGGCGTCGATACCGTTCAGCCGCATGATGTTGGCGCGGTGGCCGAAGCCGTCGAGCTGATCGGCCGAATGCGCGGTGACGAGCTGGCCGCGCTGCGAAAACATGACGTTGAAGTTCAGCGCGCGCGACATGCCCTCCCAGAGCTTCATTGAGAATTCGTAGAACTGGGTGTTGCCGTCGAGCAGGTAGTTGGAGCGGATGACGGTGGTGTTGCGGCCGACATTGCCGCCACCGATGTAGCCTTTTTCGAGCACGGCGACATTGCGGATGCCATGGTTTTCGGCGAGGTAGAAAGCGGTGGCGAGGCCGTGGCCGCCGCCGCCGATGACGATCACATCGTAGGACGGTTTGGGCTCCGCCGCCCGCCAGGCGCGCTGCCAGTTCTTCTGGCCGGACAGCGCATTGCGGAAAATCGAGAATGCCGAGTAGCGTGCCATGCGTAGGGAGGCCTATCGAACGATCGGGCCGGTCGGCGTGCGGGTCAGCACTTCGGCGCCCGCATCGGTCAACAGCACGGTGTTGGAGATGAAGTCATCGCCACGGCCGGTGCCCATCAGCCAGGACAGGATGTGGAAGCTCATCCCGGTCTCGATCTCGAGATCGGAATCGTGCCGCAGCCCGGTCACCGAATTGCCGCCGGTCCATGATGGCGGCTGGCCGGCGCCGACAAGATAGCCGCAGTGATGGCGGCGATAGTGGGCAAGGCCGGCCTCGTCGGCGACGGCCTGCCAGGCGGCGTAGACATCGCGCGCCTTGGCCCCGGGCCGCAGCGCCTTGACGACCGCGTCGAACGCCTTGGCGGTCACTTCAGCCATTGCGGCGTCTTCGTCGCTGATGTGGCCGATGCGAACGAGCCGGCCGAGCGGCGCGTGGTAGCGCGAGATGCAGCCGGACAGTTCGACGAAGACCGGCTCGCCCGTGCGATAGATTCCGTCGCCCCAGGTCGTATGCTCCTCGCCAAGCCGCGCGGCCGGGCGGATAAACGGGCCGAAGCCCGGCGCATGGCCACCGGCGCGGATCATCGCCGAAACACATTGGGCGGCGACCTCCTGCTCGGTGGCACCGTCCGAGATCGCCGCGATCGCGGCCCCGGCGGCGGCGTCGGTTACCTTTGCGGCTTGCCGCATCAGGGCCTGTTCCTCGGCGCTCTTCACCCGCCGCATCCTGTCGACCAGACCGGAGACGTCGCTCCATCTGGCATCCACCTGCGTCTGCAGCGCCACGGCAAGCCCGTGGCTGAGCCCCGCCGTCCAATATTCGAGACCGATCCGCCTACCGGACAAGCCGAGTTCCGCGAGGACCCGCGCGGCAAGATCCGCCGCCGTTTCACTGTCGGAATGGCCACGGAACTCCGCTGCCGTCACCTGCTTCTCGATCGTCACCCTTTCCATCGAACGGGTAACCAGAACGGGCTTGCCTTCGAGCGGGACGATCAGCAGGTGAGGGGCAAAATATCCCCAGTGATCGAGCCCGGTGAGGTAGAAGACGTTCTCCGGCGAAGCGAAGACCGCCGCGTCGAGTTCGCGCTCGGCCAGTGCCGCACGGATCCTTGCAAGACGGCCGGCGATTTCGGCTTCGGAAAAGGGATTGCGGTCCATCAGGCGTCCTCGTGCTTGCTGCTGCCGGCTTCGTTGCGGGCGGGGTCTCTCAACAGGTCCGGCTTCCCGCGCGCCATGGTCAGTCGATGACGATGAGTTCGCGCGCCACGTCGCAGAGGCGTTCCCCGCCGCGATCCGTGACGACGAAGGATTCCGAGATGGCGATGCCGAAATCGTCGAGCCAAACGCCGGCCATGAAGTGGAAGCACATGCCGGATTGCATTTCGGTGGTGTCGCCAGGACGAAGGCTTGCGGTGCGTTCGCCCCAATCGGGCGGGTATGCCAGCCCGACCGGATAGCCGACGCGGCTTTCTTTCTTCAGCCCGTTCTTGCGCAAGACAGCCTGCCACGCCGCTTCCACTTCTTCGGCGGTGTTGCCGGGCCGGGCCTTTTCGAGACCGGCATCGACGCCCTCGACGATTGCCCTGGCCATATCGAGGATGGCCGCTGGCGGCTTGCCGAAATGCACGGTGCGCGTCAGCGCCGCGTGATAGCGGCGGCGCACGCCGGCAATCTCCAGGATCGCAAGCCCACTGTCCGGCAGCGGCGCGTCGGACCAGGTCAGATGCGGCGTGCTGGTGCCCTCGCCAACGGGCATCAGCGGACAGATCGCGGCATAGTCGCCGCCGGCTCCGGGCACGCCCATGATCTGCGCGTGATAGATCTCGGCGATGACGTGGTTCTGGGGGACGCCGGGCCGCATCTTGTCGATGGCGCGGTTCATGGCATGGGTGCAGATCGCACCGGCCTCGCGGATCAGCGCCAGTTCGGCTTCGGATTTGACCAGCCGCGCCCAATTGACGAGATCGTGGTTGTTGGCGAAGTGCGCGTCGGGCAATCCTTGGGTGAGATGGGCGTGGCAGCGCGCGGTGTAGTAATGCGCGTCCATCTCGACACCGATGCGAGCGGTTCCCCAGCCGCGCGAGCGGATCAGCTGGGCGAGCTCGTCATAGGGATGTTCGACGGGCTGCTGCACCAGCCGTTCCGAGAACGGCACGATATTTTTCTGCGGTAGGCCAGTGGTGAGGCGTGCGCTGCGGGCATCTTGAGCCCTGCCGAACCAGATCGGCCGGTCCTCCTCCAGATGGACGAGCACGCACTGCGGAACATAAAACGACCATCCGTCATAGCCGGTCAGCCAGCACATGTTGGCGGGATCCTGACAGACGATGAGGTCGAAGCCGGCCTGTTCCATGCGTGCCTTCACGCCGGTCAAGCGCTGCGCATATTCCGCTTGCGTGAATGTTCCGAAATGGTTCGCGCTCGCCACCTGAATGCCTGCCTCCTGGATATGCCTTGCGATGGGCAAAATTGCCTAAATTGTGCACAACGTGATAGGAGCTTGTTGTATGAATGTCGAATTTTCAAAGGTGTCAGTGTCTTGGCTTGCACAATGTCTAGGCCAGTTGTATACGTCTGGTCAAGCGCGTTTCAACCTCGAAGAAGGCCGCGACGCTGGGAACCATCATCAGTTGTTCAATGGGAGAAAAGCATGTTCAATTCATCGATCTCGCGCCGTATCGTCGTGAAGGCGGCGGCCTGTCTTGCTCTCGCCGCCACGTCACTGACGTCGCTGCCCGCTCATGCGGAAACCACCCTGGAGCGGGCCAAGAAGGACGGCTATATCCGCGTCGGCTTCGCCAATGAGGCGCCGTTCGGCTATGCCACGCCAGATGGCAAGCTGACTGGCGAGGCGCCCGAAGTCGCCAAGGCGGTGCTCGCCAAGATGGGCATCAAGCAGGTCGACGGCGTGCTGACCGAGTTCGGCTCGCTCATTCCTGGTCTCAAGGCCGGGCGCTTCGACATCATCGCCGCCGGCATGTTCATCACTCCCAAGCGCTGCGCCGAGATCAACTACTCCGAGCCTTCTTACGGCATCGGCGAGGCCTTGCTGGTGGCAAAGGGCAATCCGAAGGCCGTGAAGGACTTTTCGAGCTTCAAGGACAATCCCGATCTCAAGCTCGCCGTGATGGCCGGAGCGGTCGAGGGCGGCTTTGCCAAGGATGCCGGTGTCGCGGCAGGGCAGATTGTTTCCCTGCCTGACCAGTCCAGCCTCGTCGCCGCCGTCCAGTCGGGCCGTGCCGACGCCGCTGCGCTAACCGCCCTGTCTATCGCCGACATGGCCAAGAAGGCCGACGGCGTGGAATCGACGAAACCATTCGGCGAAGTTGCCGGCAAGTCGGTGAAGGGCCACGGTGGCTTCGGCTTCCGCAAGGAAGACACCGATCTGCAAGAGGCATTTAACGCCGAGCTGAAGAAATTCCTTGGCTCGCCGGAGCATATCGCACTCGTCGAGCCGCTCGGCTTCGGCAAGGACTACCTGCCGAACAAGACCACCGCCGAGCTCTGCGCCGGGAAATAGGGTCCCAACTGCTGGGCGGCGCGAAGGCGCCGCCTCTTTTTCGGAGAGGCAGATGGGAATTGGCACGCTTGTAGCGATGCTGGCGATTGCACTCGCGGTCATCGGCGTCCTGGCGACACAGCAGGCCTACAGCCTGTTTCTACCCGGCTTGCTGCAGGGCGCGGTCTTGACGATCGAGATCGCCATCCTCGGCAGCCTGCTCGCGATTATCATGGGTGTGCTTGCCGCGCTCGCCCGGCTCTACGGTCCGGCACCACTCCGATGGCTGGCAACGGTCTATGTCGAGATCTTCCGCGGCACCTCGGCGTTGGTGCAACTGTTCTGGCTGTTTTTCGTGCTGCCGCAATTCGGCGTCACGCTCGCCCCATTCCCGGTCGCCGTGCTGGCGCTTGGGCTGAACGTCGGCGCTTATGGATCGGAGGTCGTACGCGGCGCGATCCTGTCTGTCGCTCGCGGCCAGTGGGAGGGATGCACGGCGCTGAATATGAGCCGAGCCCAGATGCTGCGGCGAGTGATCCTGCCGCAAGCTTTTGTCGCCATGATCCCGCCCTGGGGCAATCTGTTCATCGAGCTTCTCAAATCGACGTCGCTGGTCTCTCTGATCACGCTCTCGGATCTCGCCTTCAAGGCGCAGCAGATGAACCAGAATACGTTCAAGACCATTCCGATCTTCACCCTCGTCCTGCTGATGTATCTCGTCATGTCGCTGGTCCTCACCATCGGCATGCGGCTGCTCGAAAGGCGGGCGTCGGCTGGTCTGGCGCGGGGGAAGGCAGCATGATCTGGGACTGGAATTTCACCCTCGAAATCCTGCCGGTGCTGGCTCACGCGGCAATCGTCTCGATCGAGGCGACGCTGATCGGCTTCGTGCTTGCCGCCACCCTTGGCCTGGTGCTGGCGGTCGTGCGCATCGCCGTACCGCGGACCGGCTGGACGATCTCGGTTCTGGTTGAGCTGATCCGCTCGACTCCACTGCTCATCCAGATATTTTTTATCTACTTCGTCTTCCCGAAATTCGGCCTCGTGCTCGACGCCTTCACCGCCGGCGTGCTTGCCATCGGCATCCACTACGCCGCCTATTGTTCCGAGGTCTATCGCGCCGGTTTCGACAACATCCATCGCGGCCAGTGGGAAGCCTCGATCGCGCTCAATCTGTCGGCCTGGACGACGTTTCGCGACATCATCATCCCGCAGGCGGTTCCACCGATCGTTCCGGCACTCGGCAACTATCTCGTCGCCTTGTTCAAGGAGACGCCCTTGCTTTCCGCGATCGCCGTGATGGAGCTGATGCAGACGGCCAAGATCATCGGCTCGGAAACATTTCGCTACACCGAGCCGATCACGTTGGTCGGCCTGTTCTTCCTTGCCATGAGCCTGGTTTCAGCCGCGCTGATCCGGACTCTCGAACGCTTGCTCAACCAGAGGGCCACGCGATGACGGAACAACCGATGGTCCGTTTTGACAATGTGTCGAAACGCTATGGCACACTGACCGTCCTCGACGGGCTCAATCTTGAAATCGCGCGCGGTGAAAAGGTCTCCATCATTGGCCCTTCCGGCTCCGGCAAGACGACGGTGCTGCGCATGCTGATGACGCTGGAAACAATCAACGACGGCGTCATCTGGGTCGAAGGCGAGCCGCTGACCCATATGAAGAAGAACGGCATGCTCGTTCCCGCCGACCTTGCCCATATTCGCCGCATCAGGGCGAAGATCGGCATGGTGTTCCAATCCTTCAACCTATTCCCGCACATGACGGCGATGGCCAATTGCATCGAGGCGCCGATGACGGTGCTTGGCATGAAACGCGCGGATGCGGAGGCGCGGGCGGCCGAATTGCTGGAACTGGTGGGACTGGCTCAGAAGAAGGACCATTACCCGTCACAGCTGTCCGGTGGCCAGCAGCAACGCGTTGCCATCGCCAGGGCGCTGGCCATGCGGCCCAAGATCATGCTGTTCGACGAGGTGACGTCGGCGCTCGACCCGGAGCTTGTCGGCGAAGTGCTGCAGGTGATAAGGCAGATCGGGCGCGAGCACGATCTGACCATGCTGATGGTTACCCATCAGATGGGCTTCGCCAAGGAGTTTTCCGATCGCGTTTGCTTCTTCTACCAAGGCAAGATTTGTGAACAGGGGCCGCCAAACGAGCTATTCGGGGCGCCCAAGAACGAGCGGACACGGCAGTTTCTGCACGCTGTCCTGGAGGCTGGATGACGCTTGAAACGGATGCCGCGCCCACAGCCGTGACCCCGCGCCCGCTCTCGGCCCGGGAGCGGTTCGAGCGTATCTACCGGATCTTGCGCGACCGCATCTGCCTGCTGGACTATGCTCCGGGAAGCCGTCTCTCCGAGGAAGAACTCGCCCAGGAATTCGAGATCAGCCGGACGCCGGTTCGGCGCGTGCTGGCGCGGCTCGAATCCGAAGGTCTTGTTCAATCCGTCCATGGCGTCGGCACGATCGTCACGGACGTCGATATCGAGGAACTCCAGCAGGTTTATCATCTGAGGCTCGAGTTGGCGCTTCTGGTCGGCAAGCTGTCGCCGATCCCGCGCAAGCCGGAAGACCTCGATCGGATAAGAGCGCTTATCGCACGCTGTGACTCCGATATCCTCAACCCCGACCAGCGCGCTTTCTTGCGCCTTAACATGGATTTTTTCTACGAACTCACCGCGATGACCGGCAACCAGCCGCTGCGCGAGATCAGCGAGCGCCTGTATTTTCAGGTCGCGCGGGTCGTCCTGAAGATGATGCCGCAATTGGGCCTTGTCGAAGAATTCACTGCCTTCCGCCGGGAGATGGAGGAAGTCCTTGCCGCCGCGGAGATCGGAGACTGGGAATCGATCGGCCACATAAGGCGCGCCCATATCTCGATGAGCTTTCGCCGCATGATGCGTCACGCCGATGAGGCCACCGATTTCGACAATGGCATGTGATCTGCGGCATGTGATCCGCGCACTGGTCAGCGGTCGATCTCGCCGAACACGATATCAAGGGATCCGATGATTGCGGCGACATCGGCGATCATGTGCCCTCGGGACAGGAAATCCATCGCCTGCAGATGGGCGAAGGAAGGCGCGCGTATCTTGCATCGATAGGGAACGTTGCTTCCGTTCGAAACCAGATAGACGCCGAACTCGCCCTTCGGAGCCTCGACTGCCGCATAAACCTCGCCGGCGGGCACACGATGCCCTTCCGTGTAGAGTTTGAAATGCTGGATTGTCGCTTCCATCGAACGTTTCATCTTGGCACGTGGCGGCGGCGTGATCTTGTGGTTGGGGATCGCTACCGGCCCCTGGCCTTCCGGCGAGCGCAACTTTTCCAGGCATTGCTTCATGATCCGGACTGACTGGCGCATCTCCTCCATGCGAACCAGGTACCGATCGTAACAGTCTCCATTCTTCCCGACCGGTATGTCGAAATCCATCTCGGGATAGCATTCGTATGGCTGTGCCTTGCGCAGGTCCCACGGCGCTCCCGATCCGCGCACCATCACGCCGGAGAAGCCCCATGCCCAGGCGTCATCAAGCCCAATCGCGCCGACATCGACGTTGCGTTGCTTGAAAATGCGGCTGTTGGTGAGCAGGTCGTCGAGATTGTCGCAGACCTTCAGGAACGGGTCGCAGAAATTCCAGATATCATCGAGAAGCTCGGAAGGCAGGTCCTGGTGCACGCCGCCGATCCTGAAATAATTCGCATGCATGCGGGCGCCCGAGGCGCGCTCGTAGAAGACCATCAACTTCTCACGCTCCGCGAAACCCCAAAGCGGCGGGGTCAGTGCGCCGATGTCCATGGCCTGGGTCGTGACGTTGAGGAGATGCGACAAAAGCCGGCCGATTTCGCAAAAGAGGACACGGATAAGTTGCCCACGCCTTGGCACCGATATTTCGAGCAATTTCTCGGCGGCGAGGCAGAAGGCATGCTCCTGATTCATCGGTGCGACGTAGTCTAGCCGGTCGAAATAGGGCAGGGCCTGCAGATAGTTCTTGTACTCTATGAGCTTTTCCGTGCCGCGATGGAGCAGGCCGATGTGCGGATCGGCTCGGTCGACGATCTCACCATCCAGCTCCAGCACCAAACGCAGGACCCCGTGGGCCGACGGATGCTGCGGTCCGAAATTGATGGTGAAGTTGCGAACAGCGGCTTCGGCCATGGGCTCTCCGCGACATCTGCGTTTCGTTGCTTCACGGCCGTATGTTCGGATGGCCGATCAAGTCGTCGTCTGGATGATCAGCGTCAACGTGCCATCACCATCGATGTTGGCGGCCACGACCTGTGAAGAGTTGAGCCCGTTCGCCCTCAGCGCCAATGTTGCCTGAGGCGATGCATCGATGGAGTTCTGCAGACGCAGCAGATCTTCCGCACTGGTCTGGGTGATCACGGCTTCCGCCTGTGCCTTGATTTCCGCGGGTAGATCCTCGACGGCGACGATGGCAACATCGGTGAAATTCTCGTTAGGCGCCCCTTGCTCGGGCGGTATCTGGTCCGGCAGGGGTGTCAGCTGTGGACCCTGCGGGTCGATGGTTTGCCCGTAGAGAGGCTGTGTGATGACCGCACCGGCAAGCGCGGCGACTATCGTCAACATTCGCATGGTCGTTCCTTGCATTTCTTTCGAAACGTCGAAGACAACCCTTGTGCCGAGCGATGGTTCCGTAAGCACGATGACCGCCGGGCAATTTCAATCGTTTCCCTTTGCCGCCGTAGCCGCTCTTACCATCGATAACTACGAAGCTATCGAGGTCCAGGAGATGCTGAAGGCAGGCCCGATGCTCTCAAGCAGGTTTCCGCGACCGGAGGGACAGCGCCCCATGCCTTTTTGCGAGATACGGATCCGGAAATTGACGATCTCCAGCCGATCGACAATGGATTTCACTATCGCCCGGCACCACTCCGTACGAAATCGACAATTGGCTACGGTGTGAAAATGCGCAATCATCGCAAGATGGGACGCCGGTTGGACGACAAACTCGATTGCAAGGCTTGCGGAACGGTCCAGATGGACATTCCCGACGACGCCAAGGAGTCGACGCCAATCCATTGCAGCAATTGCGGTGCCTTCCTCGGCGAATGGGGCGAATTGCAGGACGATTTCTACCGCCAGGCTCGCGGCACCGAAGCATTCGACCTGCGCGACGGGAACATTATCAAGAAGTAGAACACGATATCTCCGAACAGCTGCGGGGTTGCTGCGTCGGTGTCGGCCGAGCGCACCTGTTCGGCCATGGCCTCGGTGTCGGTTAGCTGACATCGATGATGACCATCAGCCCGCCGCCGCCCTTTTCCTCGACGTTATTGTTCGTCGTGTGATGCGGAATGTGGCAGTGAATCAGCCACTTGCCGGGCCGCTGTGCCTTCCAGACGACGTCATAACGCTGCCCCGGCCCAACATTGATCGTATCGGCCAGGAAGCGCGCCGGCGGGGCAAGGGTCTCGCCGTCGCGGGCGACGACCTCGAAGGGTCCGCCATGGATATGCATCGGGTGGATAAAGCCATTGTTGGTGCCGATGAAACGCACTTTCAGCGTCTCGCCGAGCTTCATATGAATCGTATCGGTTGAAGGATACGCTTTGCCGTTGATGGTGAAGAAGTTCGGCATGCCGCCGTCCATCGGCATCGCGGGATAGGTCAGGCCCTCGCGCACCAGCCATTCCTGGAGCTCGATCACATAGTCGTGGTCGGCCTGGACCTCGTCGGCGGGATTGGCGGGGTCGATGATCAGCGCGCCGTAGAGGCCGAGCGCCTGGGTGCGGTCGGGCTTGGCGTGCGGATGATAGAAATAGGTCCCGTGCTGGGTGGCGGTGAACTCATAGGAGTAAGATTGTCCGGGCTCGATCGGCGCTTGGGTAATGTCGGCGGGTCCGTCCATCTGGTTCGGCAGGATCATGCCGTGCCAATGCACCGTCGTTTCCTCCGGCAGGTCGTTGGTGACATTGATGCGTACCCTGTCGCCTTGGCGGATGTGGATGCGAGGCCCGGGAATCTGTCCGTTGTAGGCATAGGCATCGACCGCGACGTTGGGCAGTATCCGCCAACGGATCACCGATGGCCTGAGTTCGAACACCTTGATGCCGTTCTCCAGGCGAAACGGCAATTCCCGGTCGCCTCTGGCGGCGAGATCGTAGGACGCCGTCACCCGACGCGGATCGGCTGCCGCCATGTCACGCATTGCCTCGGCCGGGGTATCACGGTCCATGATCATGCCTTGCGGCATGATTACCCCGCCGACGTCACGGGCCGACAGCGTCAGGTTCAGCCAGTTCGCCGGTGCGGCCACGCCGATCGCCAGCGCAATCACGGATACGATGCCGAGTGCCGAGACCTGCGGCGTCGTGGCGTCCGTCTTCATCTGGTGGCCACTGCTTTTGCCCCTGTGGGAGGTGTCGTTGTGGCTTGTTCCGTGCCGTTGGTGCGCGGATTGCTCTCGACTGCTCGTTCCGGTGGTCCGCGGGCGCTGCGTCATCAATCCATGCTTCAGTCCGCGTGCCACCAGCCAGACATTGGCGGGGTAGGCGAGTGTGAAGCCGGCAATGACGCCGATCGACATCACGCCCCAGAATAGAAGTTCCGTTGGCTCCATCGCCCGCATGTCGCGCCCCATCATCAGGAAGCTCATCACAGGCGCCATACCCGCCATCATGAAGTTCATCGAGATGAACTCCGGCAGGAAGCTTTTGCGCACGTTCTCCCAATAGGTGCCGCCCATCATCGACTTCATGAACAGCGACTGAAAGATGAACAGACCGAAGGCGAAGCCGGAAACATATTCGACAATGAGGTCGAGCCACATAGGAAGACCGAGCGTCGCAGTGACGACGGCGGCGAGGATGATGCCTGTAGCATCTCCGGCAACGCAGTGAATGGTCGAGCCGACGCCTTGCTTCCACAGTGGTCTGGTGAAGTCCTCGTGCTCGCCCTGTCGCGGCTCCTTGTCGGCCAGCACATACAGCAGCAGGCCGATTGGACCCATGTAGAGGGTCACCAGGATGAATCCCCATTTCATCACCACCGGTTCGGGATTGTTGCGGTACTGATCAATGCCGACATAGAGCGTCGAGGCAGCGGCAAGAGTGAACCAGGCAACAAGAAAATAGTCGATCGGCTGGACGAACATGGGCAGAACCTGATTCTGGATCCGTGGCTGGTAATAACCCCTGTTTTCCATGAACGCGGCCGGCGGGTTTACGATCCAGCCAGTGAATTTGGCAATGACGAATTCTGTCAGGCTTCCGCTCTTGTCGGAGCATCGCCGCGCGATAATTCCCCTGAAGGGGTGGGCGCTTCTCCCTTTGAAACAGGAGCCGACCATGAAACACCAGACACTCGACCAACTGCATGCCGTCGCCGTCATCGAACCCTCGGCTGCATATTCGGCAATGACACGAAACCAGCGCATCGCGCGCTGGGCTGAACTTCTCGAGCGGAATCCCGAGCGACGCCTCGCGGCGTTTTCCGGCACCGAACATCTGCACCCGGAAGCACGCGCCACGGTGCGTGGCGAGGGGTCGGCAATTGCCGTTGCCTTCGAAGACACGGTGCTGCGCGCATCGGGCCTAAGGGATGACACCTATGGCGAGGCCAAGCGCTTCTTCGAGCTGAATGACTGGCAACTGCACGACATCGTCTGCGACTGTCACGTAGGCGCTACCATGAAAGCAGGGTGGGCCGCCGCCCGGGTCCGCGCAATGATCGGCGGAAACAGGTTTCTCGCGTGGTTGAAGCAAAGGATCATGCACTGAGCGAGAGTTGGGAATCGTCGCGTGCCCGCAACCGCGCGATTCCCGACCGCCCCATTTCCGGATCAGCGCCTGTCCTGGCGATACAGCCGGTCGGTTGCGCGGTCACGTTCCCTGCTTTCGGCGGGGCCGGGGCGGCGGCGTGTCAGCACGACATAGGCCATCAGCAGGATCAGCAACAGTGGCCCGCCGGCCACGACAATCAAACATGACACATCTCCTTTCCCGAACAAACGGGAAGGAGAAGAACTGTTCCGTTCACGCCGACATCGACCACGCGATCCGGGTTCCTTCCACCGGCTTCATGCAACCCATCAAATCCGTTCGTATGTTCCGACGAGTTCTGCTTGCTCGATCAGATGTTTTTGCGCTTCCTGCCAGATACGCTGGATGCCGGCGCTTGCCGGGATAGCAAGGTTTGGCGTGTCGAGCGCGGCCAGCTTGAAATGATAGTGATGGACGCCGTGTCCGACCGGCGGTTCAGGGCCGTCATAATAGGCATTGCCGAAATCGTTCGTCGCCTGCCTGAGGGCCTGCGGACCCGGCTTGCCGCTTGCCGCTTCGGGAAGTTCCTGGGTGTCGGGGGACATGTTGAACACCGCCCAATGGCCGAACGTTCCGCTCGGTGCATCCGGATCCTGGACGATGAGAACAAGGCTTCTCGTATCATTCGGGACCCCCGACCACTTCAGCGGCGGAGATACGTTTTTGCCATCCCGCGTATATCTTTCGGGGATTTTTGCGCCTTCGGCAAAGGCGGAACTGCTGAGCGTGAGTGGCATGAGTTGCTCCTTCGGAAGACAATTGCTACGCGGATATCGGCGCATGGGGCCGACCTCAACGACCTCCCCGATGCTTGTTGTGAGAGCTTTCCTGGTTCTCTCCGCGGATGATGTTCCGATCATCGGGGTCGGCAATATCCCTCAGCTTGGGCCTGAGGTTGTCCTGCCGCGAGGCTGCGCGCTCAGCGTCGCTCTTTCCCAGCTCCGTCTTCGCGTCGAAGTCCTTGCCGGCATTCTTCGTATTCTCGCGCTTTTCGATTACGCGAAGGCTTTGCTCGTGGGTTTTGTTTCCGGCCATCGATAGCCTCCTTTCTCGTGCGGTTCGGGCGCTACTTGTTCGTCCGTATTTTCTGCCTTGGATTGATTCCGCCGGCGGCCGTCGTGTCGTTCTCGACGTCGCCCTCGATAGTGTTTTCGCCTTCAAGGTAGAGCTCATCGCCTTCCTTGATCGTGCCCTTGGAGGTTCCGATGCCCGGATTGTTCACCAGGTCGGCATCGCTCGGCTTTTTCCACTTTGGATGTTTGCTTGTGCTCATGAGACAACTCCTTCGAGGGTTCCGGTTTCAAAACCCAAGGCCGGCCGAAATGTTCCGAGCCATTCGCTGTTCGCCGACGGCTAAAGTCCGAACGGATAGGTGTCGGGAACGCCAGCTCTTGCATGCTCCGGGCCAAGCGGAGTTACCGCGGTGGTTTTGTCGAACCACACGAAGGCGTCGAATTGCTGGGGTAGGGAAACGTCGGCATAATGGCTGCGCAATTCGGTTTCCGGCCGATAGATCACCCCGATGAAGCGTTCCAGCCTGCGTTCCAGGAGCCGCTCGCGCAGCGCCTCGTCGCGCTTCAGGTCGAGCAGAAAACGCGGAACGCCGCAGTCATGGCAAAGCCGCTCGTAGCTGTCGGCGTGTGAAGGCCGCACCTGCTTCACCCTCATCTCGCCGTCCCAGTCGGAGGCGGCGGCCACGGTGCCGGAATGCGTGCCCAGACCGATCAGGGCTGCCCTGTCGCCGAACCGTTGCCGGCAAAGCTGGCCGATATTCAGTTCGTCCCGGACGACGCCCATTTCGGTATAACGGGCATCTCCGATATGGGAATTGTGCGCCCAAACAACCGCCTTGGAATTCGGTCCGTTGGCGTCCAGCAGATGTTCCAGCGTTTCGAACATATGCGTGTCACGCAGGTTCCAGGATTGCGCGCCACCATAGTACATGATCCGGTAATAACGTTCGGCGGAGGCTATCAGCCGGGCGTTCTGAGCGGCATCGAGAAAGTCGCTGCCGTCCCGTCGGGCATAGTCCAGTTGCCTGGCGAGCAGGTCTCGACATTGTTCGAGAACCGCCTGCTCGCATTCCCGGTAGCCAGAGGTCAGCGCCGCACGGCCGTAGGTGGACGGTTCGTTTTGCCACGGGGTCAGGCAGCCATAGCGCTCGCGCGCGATCTTCGCTGCCTGCGGATCAACCCGGTCAAGATATTCGAGAACCGCGGCTATGGACCCGCTCATATTGTAGATGTCGAGACCGTAGAATCCTGCTTGCCTGGATGGCTCGAGCTTTTCGTTGTGGTCGCGCATCCAGCCGGTGAAGGCCGCAACGTCGGTGTTGCGCCACATCCAGGTCGGGAACCGCTGGAATGGCGCGCTGACACCGGCTCGTGGCTCGCGATGACGAACATAGCGGTCGATGGCCGCGGCATCGGGCCAATCGGCTTCGACCGCAACAATTGTGAAACCGTGCTTGTCGACGAGCCGGCGGGTGATCGCCGCGCGCGCCTTGTAGAACTCCGACGTGCCATGGCTTGCTTCGCCAAGCAGAACGACGCGCCGGTCGGCGAACCGATCGAACAATTCGCCGAAGGCGGGGTCGTCGAAATCCGGAAGCGGCTCGGCCGCCATTGCGATCATATCGGGCAGACTGGCGGGATGCGGATGCCGGAGCGGACGACCGACCTCGACGATTTCGCCACTCTCGGGCCAGCCTTGCTCGCCGATGAGAGGGACGAACCGCACGCCGCCGAAATCCTCCTCGCTGTAGGCTGCAGCGCCCGTTCGGGTGACCTTGAGCAGGCGTTGCGAATTCAGATCGTCACCGACCGGAATGACGAGCCTGCCGCCGACATCCAGTTGTTCCTGCAGGGCGAGCGGCGCGCCGGGTCCGCTGGCCGTCACCACGATGGCGTCGTAGGGCGCTGCCTCCGGCCAGCCCTTGGTGCCGTCGCCGGTCCTGACCGCGATGTTCTCGTAGCCAAGTCTCTCAAACCGACGCTTCGCGGTTTCGGCCAATCCGGGATGACGCTCGATCGTGTAGACCTGTTCGACGATCCGGCTCATCACGGCCGCCGCATAGCCGGAGCCGGTGCCAATCTCCAGTACGTGGTCACCAGCCTTGACGTCCGCCAGCTCGATCATGAGCGCGACGATGTAGGGTTGCGATATCGTCTGTCCATCAGCGATGGGCAGTGGTCCGTCCTCATAAGCGAATTCTTCGAAGCCGGGATCGACGAAAGCCTCGCGCGGAACTTCCCGCATGGCCTGCAGGATCTCGCGACTGCGGATGCCACGCCGGGCGAGATGAACATTGACCATCCGGTCGCGAGCACTGGGAAGATCGAGCATTTTCAGCTCCCTTGGCGGCCGCTTGTCCGCGATTGTTCAAGGATATCCTTCGTCTTTGGCCGGTGAGCCACGTCCTCTGCCTTCAGCGGCTCTCCCGGCTCATGCCTCTAACCGCTGGAGGGCCTCAAAGTTCCTTCCGTATTTGCAGGACAAGTCCACCTGACCCGCTGGAGACGCCGACTGGTTCTTGCTTGCCCAAGCGTCGCCTCGGCATTGCTTCGAGCGCCATCGCCAATTTGGGCTTGCTCAGGCGCGAAGTCGCTCCAGTTATCTCCAGCGAACCGATGCTGGAAAACCGATGCTGGAGACTGGGCGATGAACGACAAGGCTGCCGCGACGACGCAGGCGATCAGCCTCGAACGGATCGATCTCATGAACCGCTACTGGAGCGCCGCGAATTACATCTCGGTTGGCCAGATTTATCTGCTCGACAATCCGCTGCTGCGCCAACCCTTGAAAGCCGAACACGTCAAGCCTCGGCTGCTCGGCCATTGGGGTACGACGCCGGGCCTCAATTTCCTCTATTTGCATCTGAATCGAATTATCCGTGAGCGTGATCTCGATGTGCTGTTTATCTGCGGTCCAGGACATGGCGGTCCGGCAATGGTCGCCAATACATGGCTAGAGGGCACCTATGGGGAGATCTACCCCGATATCGGCCAAGGCGAAGACGGCCTGAGAAAACTGTTCCGCCAATTTTCCTTTCCAGGCGGGGTGCCAAGTCATGTGGCGCCCGAAACGCCCGGCTCCATTCATGAGGGCGGCGAACTCGGATATGCCCTGGTCCATGCTTTCGGCGCGGCGTTCGACAATCCGGATCTGGTGGTTGCCTGCGTGGTTGGCGACGGCGAGGCCGAAACCGGTCCGCTCGCGGCAGCTTGGCATTCCAACAAGTTCCTGAACCCAGCCTCGGACGGCGCGGTGCTGCCAATCCTTCATCTCAATGGCTACAAGATCGCCAACCCGACGATCCTCGGCCGCATGGATGACCAGGAGCTGCGCAACCTCTTCACCGGCTACGGCTACGAACCGTTCTTTGTCGAAGGCCATGAGCCGGTCGCCATGCACCAGGCGATGGCCAAGACGCTCGACAGTGTGCTCGATCGGATCCGTTCCATCCAGGAACAGGCGCGAGGTCCGGGATGGCGTGGCGAACGTCCGCAGTGGCCGATGATCGTCCTGCGCAGCCCCAAGGGCTGGACTGGGCCGAAGGAGGTCGATGGCGAAAAAGTCGAGGGTTTCTGGCGCTCGCACCAAGTGCCGGTATCGAATGCCCGCGGCAATGAAGAGCACCGCAAGATCCTCGAGACCTGGATGCGAAGCTACGAACCGGAAAAACTGTTCGATAAGGATGGACATCTGCTGCCCGAACTCGCGGCCCTTGCCCCAACTGGAACAAAGCGCATGGGCGCAACTCCGTATGCGAATGGCGGGTTGTTGAAGCGCGACCTGGCGCTGCCGGACTGGAAAAGCCTGGCGCTCGAAGTGCCTCGGCCCGGAGGCGTCATTGCCGAGGCGACACGGATTTGTGGTGGCTATCTTCGCGAGGTCTTTCGCCTTAACGCCAAAGCGCGGAATTTCCGGCTGATGGGACCGGACGAGACGTCTTCCAATCGCCTTGACGATGTGTTCGAGGTCACGGAACGGATCTGGATGGAACGCATCGAACCGTACGACGTCCATCTTTCCCGCGACGGCCGTGTCATGGAAGTGCTCAGCGAGCATCTTTGCCAGGGTTGGCTGGAAGGCTATCTGCTGACCGGCCGCCACGGTCTGTTCTCATGTTACGAGGCGTTCATTCACATCGTCGACTCTATGGTCAACCAGCACGCGAAATGGTTGAAGACCTCTGGCGAGCTCGCCTGGCGCAAGCCGATCGCTTCACTCAATTACCTGCTGACCTCTCATGTCTGGCGCCAGGATCACAATGGCTTCAGTCATCAGGACCCGGGCTTCGCCGACTTTGTCGCCAACAAGAAGGCCGACACGGTCAGGCTCTATTTCCCGCCGGATGCCAACACGCTGCTGTGGATCACCGACCATTGCCTGAGGACCTACAACCGCATCAACGTCATCACCGCCGGCAAGCAGCCGACGCCGCAGTGGCTGTCCATCGAAGACGCTGAAGCGCACTGCAAGGCCGGTGCGGGCATCTGGGAATGGGCCGGCACGGTTTCACAAGGCGAGGAGCCGGATGTGGTCCTCGCCTGTGCCGGCGATGTGCCGGCGCTGGAGACGCTGGCCGCGACGGACATTCTTCGCTCTGCAATCCCCGACCTGAAAATCCGCGTCGTCAACGTTGTCGACCTGATGACGTTGCAGTCGAATACCGAGCATCCGCACGGCCTCACCGACCAGGCTTTCGACGCGCTGTTCACGAAAACAAGGCCGGTGATTTTTGCCTACCACGGCTATCCCTATCTCATCCACCGCCTTACCTACCGTCGTGCCAATCATGACAACATGCATGTGCACGGCTTTCGCGAGGAGGGCACCACGACGACGCCATTCGACATGGTGGTGCTCAACGAACTCGATCGCTACCACCTCGCACTTGCCGCGATCGCACGCGTGCCGGGCTTGGCCGAAAGAGCGGAAAGCCTCGCCGGCGAACTGCGCGGCAGACTGGCCAAGCACAAGGCCTATGTCCGCGAGCACGGCGAAGACATGCCCGAGATCCAGAAATGGACTTGGCCGGCTCCGAACGGGGCAAAGGCTGGTCGATGAGGCAGTCGATCCTGGCGCTGAATGCCGGCTCGTCCAGCGTCAAGTTCGCGCTATACGATCTAGGCTCGTCGGATGGCCAGCAACTCGTCTCGCGCGGCACTCTGGATCTGGGCGACGCGCTCAGACTGATCGCGAAAGCGGCCGATGGAACAGTGCAGTGCGATAGGCAGTTCACAGCGGACGATCCGCATGGCGCGGGGATTGGCGAAATACTGAGTTTGGTGCAGGGCGAACTTGGTGGAAGAAAACTGATCTGTGTCGGCCACCGTATCGTGCATGGCGCAAACGAGTTCAGCAAACCTGTCCGTCTGACGCCCGCTAACATTGGGGCCTTGGACAGGCTGACCGCACTCGCGCCTTTGCATCAGCCTCGCAGTCTCGCGCCAGTTCGCGCGATAGCTGCATTGCAACCGGATCTGCCACAGGTCGGATGTTTCGATACCGCGTTCCACCAGACGATCGATCCGCTCGTGCGGCGCTTTGCCCTGCCGCAAAAATATGAACGGGAAGGACTGCGGCGCTACGGATTTCATGGCCTCTCCTACGAATATATTGCTGGGCGGCTGAGCGAGATATCGCCCGCGCTCGCGGCGAAACGGACAATCGTCGCTCATCTCGGCAATGGGGCAAGCCTTTGCGCTCTGCGCGAGGGCAAAAGCGTCGATACGACGATGGGCTTTTCGGCACTGGATGGTCTTGTCATGGGTACGCGTTGCGGCACCATCGATCCCGGCGTGCTGTTGTATTTCCTGCTGGAGAGGGGCATGGCAGCGGACGAGTTGCAGACAATGCTCTACGAGAAATCCGGACTGCTCGGCGTGTCCGGCATTTCGGGCGACATGCGCACGCTGGAGGCGAGCAGCAACCGTCGCGCCCGCGAGGCGATCGAGCTTTTCGCCTTCCGCGCCGCGCGGGAAGCATCCGCGCTCGCAAACACGATGGGTGGTCTCGAATGCCTCGTGTTCACCGCCGGTATCGGCGAAAGGTCATCATCCATCCGCAAGAAGATATCCGAAAAATTGACGTGGCTCGGCGTGGCGCTCGACGAGCCGGCCAATGACGCCCACGCCGAGATCGTCAGCCATCCGGACAGCAAGGTGGAAGTGCGTGTGATTGCGACTGACGAGGAAAGCGTCATCGCGCGCCATAGCCGCGCGGTAATGCAGGCCGGGTCCGCAACTTAAGGCGAGCAAGCTGGCTTCTGCTCACCTTGGGAACCAGCCTTGCCGTGCTTTCGCACGAGGTCCTTGGCAAGCAAGCCCGCCGTCGTGCGTCTGTCAGCAAAGGGAACCAGATAGGGCGTGCCGCGTCATAGAGGCAGAGTTCTGTCGCAGTCCAGGGAGTGACATCGATGATCAGGCTCCTTCTTGTCGCCGCCGCGGCGCTCGTCCTCGCATGCGGCGGGACGAAGGCGGCCAAGCTGGACCCAACCACTGTCAATCAGGCCCAATTCGCTGCCGGCGAGCCGAAGGGCATCGATCCGACAGTCCTGAAGGCGCAGATTCTCCTGGATCGCGCCCGTTTCTCGCCGGGCCTGATCGACGGCCGTCTGTCAGAGAATTTCGCCAAGGCGGTTAGCGCCTTTCAGACCGCGAACGGATTCCGGGCCGACGGCAAGCTCACTCAGGAGACCTGGGACAAGCTCGTGGCAAATTCCACCGGTCCGGTCCTGGTAAGCTATGAGGTAACGTCCAAGGATATACACGGACCTTTCACCAGGCGCATTCCGGCTCGCATGGAGAAGATGGCCCACTTGCGGCGGCTCGGCTATCACAACGCGGTGGAGAAGCTGGCGGAGCGCTTCCATATCAGCGAACAATTGCTCAGAGAGCTCAATCCGAGCATCGGCTTCAGGAAGGCCGGCACGATGTTGGTGGTACCCGATGTCGGCCGGGGCGATCGTCCTGACGCCGTTGCCGCCATCGAGGTCGACAAGGGCGCCCGTCTGGTGCGTGTGCTCGATGCATCCGGCAAATGGCTCGCAGTCTATCCCGCCTCGATCGGCAGCGACGAAAAGCCGGCGCCGAGCGGTACGGCGGAAGTCGAACGCGTGGTGCATAACCCCACCTATCATTACGATCCGGACTTCGCCTTCAAGGGAGTGAGGACCAAGCGGCCCTTCACCATCGCCGCGGGGCCCAACAATCCCGTGGGATCGGTCTGGATCGACCTCTCGGTCGAAAGCTACGGCATTCACGGCACGCCCGAACCCGGCAGGATCGGCACGACCTTCTCGCATGGCTGCATCCGGCTGACCAACTGGGATGCCGAAGACCTCGCTGCCATGGTGCGGAAGGGCACGAAAGTTAACTTCAAGGACGAGATGGCCGACGCTGGCGACACGCGGCCGCGGTAGCGTTCGCCAGCCGCGACACCGACATGGAAGCGCACGGTCCCCGATTGCGGGACCAGTATGGTGTCCGTTGGCGGTGCGGTCGCCCGGGATGAAATCGGCTCTATGAAGCGTTCATGGAATAGGCAACGCTCAAACCAGTCGCGTTAACACTGGTGCCATTGAGCAAGACCACTCGGGCATCCGCGCCATGCAGCGCGCGGAGCCCTGGGAGACGGAAATGCCCGCTAGCGCCTATATCAACCGGATTGCGACAGCGGTTCCTGAACATGAGGTTCATCGGTTCTATCTGCGGTTCGCGGCCTCCATGCTCGCCGCCAATCACCGCAGGGTATTCGAACGCATGGCCGGCCTCGCCGGCATCGAGAGCCGCTATTCCTGCTTTGCACCTGCTCTCGACCCGGAAGGGCCATCCGCCGACCTTGGCGGAACCTTCATTCGCGGCGCGTTTCCAGGAACGGCCGCGAGAATGGCGATGTTTGGCGAGGCCGCCCCTGTGCTGGCGCAAAAAGCCGTCGACGGGCTGCACCTTGGCGACGGGGCGTCGCGTATCACCCATCTCATCGTCACCACCTGCACCGGATTTTCCGCGCCCGGCATCGACTTGGATCTGGTTAAACGCTGCGGCCTGCCGGACGGCATCGAACGCACGATGATCGGGTTCATGGGCTGCTACGCGGCGATCAACGGCCTCAAGCTTGCCCGCCACATCGTCAGGTCGGATCCGCGGGCCAGGGTCCTGCTGGTCAATATCGAGCTCTGCACTTTGCATCTCAGGGAAAGCCCCGAACTGGAAAAGCTGCTGTCCTTCTGCCTCTGGGGGGATGGCTGCGCGGCAACTCTTGTCACCGCCGAGCCGCCCGGCATTGAACTCGACAGCTTTCATTGCATGGTCGCGGATGAGCGGCGCGACCTGATGAGATGGGATATTCGCGACCACGGCTTCGACATGGTTCTCTCCGGCCAGGTGCCGACGGCGATCCAAGACGTGTTGCGAAGCAACCAGGATGCCTTTCTCGGCGACCGGCCACCGGACGCGATCGACCTCTGGGCCGTGCACCCGGGCGGACGTTCGGTTCTCGATGCCGTCGAGAGGGCGCTGAAACTCGATCCCGCCGCGCTAACGCCATCGCGCGAGGTGCTGCGCCGATATGGTAACATGTCGTCGGCGACGGTGATGTTCGTGATGGAAGAAATGCTGAAGGCCCCATCCGGACTGCTCGGCTGCGGTATGTCGTTTGGACCCGGATTGACGGCCGAAACCATGCTTTTTCGAACCGTGTCATGAACGCGCTCAGTCACCGCAGCGTCGTCCCGGAAATCCTCGACGGACTTGCGGCCGAGGACCCACGGGCGCTGGCCTCGCGGCGCGACCTCCGTTGGATCAATGCGTTGATGTTTCAGGCGCCGATCATGGCGTCTTTGCTCAGGAAATTCCTGCCGAGACCGCCGCGCCGCATATTGGAGATCGGCGCCGGCGACGGCACCTTCGTGCTCAAGCTCGGAAGGCGATTGGCACGGCACTGGCCCGAGGTAGAGCTGACCTTGCTCGACCGCGTCGGCCTCGCCAGCACCGGAATCCTCGCCGAATTCACCAGACTGGGATGGAGCACCGAAGTCATCACCGCTGACGTCTTCGACTGGGCCGAAGGGACCCGGGGCGAGCGGTTCGACGCGATCACCGTCAATCTGTTCCTGCATCATTTCGACGATGTCGAACTCGTGCGTCTGTTTTCACTGCTGGCGTGGAAAGCCCCGCTGCTCCTGGCGACGGAGCCGCTGAGGGCAAGGTTCGCGCTGGCCGCGACCCGTCTTCTCCCGGCGATCGGCGCCAACGACGTCACGCGACATGACGCAGCTCAGAGCGTGCGCGCCGGCTTTCGTGGCAGAGAGCTTTCCGACCTCTGGCTTGCGGCCGGCGGCAGGCCACTCGAGGAGCGGCGTGCCGGTCCCTTTTCGCACGTCTTCGTCGGCGCCAGCGCCCATGCCGGCTGGGGATGACCATGAGGCGACCATCCACCCACGATGCGATTGTCATCGGGGCCGGCCCCGCGGGCACCTCGCTGGCGCTGCTGCTGGCCCGGCGCGGATGGGCCGTGGCGATCGTGGAAAAGAAAATGTTCCCGCGCCGCAAGGTGTGCGGCGAATTCATCTCGGCAAGCAATCTGGCGCTTCTCGACCGGTTGGAGATCGGCGCGGCCTGGCGCGCCAATGCTGGCCCTGAAATCCGCCGCGTCGGCTTCTTTTCCGGCGCGACTTGCATCGAGGCGCCGATGCCGGGTGTAAAATACGGGCCTCCTGTAAAAGACGCCTTCGGCCGGGCGCTGGGCCGGGACATGCTGGATTTTCTACTGCTGCGGGCGGCGCGATCGGCAGGCGCGGAAATCTTCCAGCCTTGCCGCGCTGTCGCCATTGATCAGGATGGCGACATGCAAGCGGTGCGAATTCAGGCAAAAGACGAGAATTCCGGGTACGAAACGACAATCTTGCGGGCTCCGGTGGTCGTCGCCGCGCATGGTTCCTGGGAACCGGGGCCGCTGCCAAGCCAGCTCGAAAAGGCCAGCCACCCGTCGGACCTGCTCGGCTTCAAGGCGCACTTCACCGGGTCGTCACTCGCGCCTGATCTGATGCCTCTGCTGATATTTCCTGGCGGCTATGGCGGCATGGTCCTGGCCGATCATGGCCGACTTTCGATCTCCTGCTGCCTAAGGCGTGACATGCTCGCGCGGCTGCGCAGGACCCGTGGCTCCGAACCTGATGACCCCCGGCAGGATGGCCATCCGTCGGCCGCCGACGCGGTCTTTCGCTATCTCATGACTTCCTGCCGGGGTGTGAGCGATGCTCTTGATGGGGCTAGCCTAGACGGTCCGTGGCTTGCAGCCGGCCCGATCCGGCCTGGCATCCGCGCCTGTTATGAAAACGATATCTTCCGTGTCGGCAATGCCGCCGGGGAGTCTCATCCAATCATCGCCGAAGGCATCTCGATGGCACTTCAGTCAAGCTGGCTGCTAGCCATGGAACTCGCTGATGCGCCAAGCGACCGGGCAGGGCGCGAAGGTGCCGGCAGACGCTACCAGGCCGCCTGGAGAGGACTGTTTTCGACGCGTGTCTACGCGGCCGCGGCCCTCGCCGGAATGGCCGCGCGTCCCGGAGGCGCGGCATTGATAGGCGCGGCTGTCCGGAGTTTTCCGCGAGCACTGACACTGGGCGCACATATGAGCGGCAAGACGAGGGCGATCCCCGGTCTTGGGTGATCCGCGCTGCGGCTCCGTTCACGGCATAGTCCGAGCAAGGTTATGGAACATTCCATCGGAACCAGCGTTTTACCAAGGTTTTGAGGTTATTTGCCTCGTCGCTGCGTGCTTTTTTAGATAGTTCACCGAAATCCGACGTGGACGCGACACGCGCCACATTTGTTGGAGGCATCACGATGACCCATAACCCGCGCAGCACAGCCAGCGTCGCCGGCCATCCAATTCATCCCATGCTGATTCCGTTCCCTATCGCTTTTTTTGTTGCTACCTTCGTTTGCGACCTGATCTTCTGGCGAACAGGCAATCCGGGATGGGTCACCGGGTCATTGTGGCTTCTCGGAGCGGGCCTGATAATGGCGGCCCTGGCCGCTCTTGCCGGCCTGACCGACATTCTGGGTGACGTTCAGATCCGCAATCTCACAACGGCATGGCTTCATGCAGGGGGAAATATACTCGTCGTCCTGATCGAACTTTACAACTGGTACTCCCGATACGAACATGGGGAGGCGGCTGTGGTCCCCACCGGCCTGATCCTGTCATTGATAGTGGTTCTCATCCTGCTGTTTACAGGCTGGAAGGGATGGGAAATGGTCTATCGGCATCGCGTGGGAGTCGCTGACGGCTCGGACGAATTGCGCTGAACCGGCGCGGCTTGCAACCGGGATATCGTTGCAAGTGCCAGCCGCATCTCGACGCCCATGGTGAGGATGCTCGGGTCAATGTCATACGGAAGTTCGCCGGGAACCCTCGCAAGGCTCAGCGAAGGTGCTTGGCGATTTCGCCGGAGACCGCTGGTTCTACCTCACCATTGATCGTGATCTCAAACAGATGCAAACCGCCGGCCGGATCGGTACCCGCGAGCGCTTCCGGCAAATCCGCAAAGATCTTCCAGGTGAAGTGCCGCCCTTTACCTCCCACGGCACGTGCGAGCCCCATGAAATCGGGCGCTTTGACCGTGTCAGCTTCAGCGTTGCCACAATCTCGGCCCGAACACTCTCCCGAAAGCGCCTGGAACCTCGATCTATCGATCGCGTTTCCGACGGGAGGTTCGAAAATGGTCCGGCGTCTATCCTGGAAATCGATGATCGATCATAATGCGCCGCTGGTGTTGCCGTCGGCGGGCGACGCGCTGACGGCCCGGTTGATCGAGCGCGCCGGATTCCCGGCCTATCAGATCGGCGGGTTCGCCATGGTCGCGGCCATGCACGCGGTTCCCGACATCGATCTCGAACAGTTTGGCGAAAAGCATGCCAGGGCACGTGAGATCGTCGAAGCTTCCGACCTGCCGGTGCTGATCGACGGCGACGATGGCTATGGCGACGTCAAGAATGTGACGCGCACCGTCAGGAGCTACGAGGCGATCGGTGCCTCGGCTCTGTTCATCGAGGACCAGAAGCCACCCAAACGCTGCGGCCACATGGCTGGCAAGGAGGTCGTTGCGCCGGAATTCATGGAGCAAAAGATTCGCGCCGCCGTCGCGGCACGCGCCGACCCGGTTTTCTTCCTGCTTGCCCGCACCGATGCGCGGCAGCCGCACGGGCTGCGCGATGCGATCGAGCGCGGCAAGCGCTATCTCGACGCCGGCGCCGATGGTGTCTACATCGAGGGGCCGACCAGCGTGGAGGAGCTGACCCAGGTCGGCGAGGCGTTCAGAAACGTTCCACTGGCCACGAGCATCCTGGAGCGCGGCGGCAAGACGCCCTGGCAATCGCCTGCCGAGTTGCATGAAATGGGCTACGACATGATCCTTTATCCGACGACGCTTTTGTTCCGCGCTGTCCATGCCCTGCAGCAGGCGCTCGACGATTTGCGGCAAGGCAAGCCGCTGGTGCCGGAAGCAAGCGTCGACCTCGCGGGCTTCGAGGACATCGTGCGCATGTCTGAATGGGCCGGCATCGAGAACCGTTTCATGGGTCAATCTCACGACGGCATGATAAAGAAAATCAAGCAGAAGCTGTCAGGACAGTGACCCCGCAGGCCCGGATCGAGCACTTCATTTCCCGACGGCCTGCCGTTCCCCAAAGCGGCGATATTTGTGACGATCACGAATGAATTCATTGAAGAAACGGCCTTTGGATGAGGCCTTTCTGAAAGCGGCGTAGGTTGCCGGGGCCACGTCCTCATAGTCATAGCGAATACCGCTCGGCACGAACCAGACGGAAAGGATCCTGGTCGCGGGGGCGTAGCTCGTGTCGCGGATCACAGTCGATGGCATGTCGGCACCCGATGTCACTCGGACAGAACCCGCTCGGGATTATCCGGTTCCACGGCGCGACGACCTGCCACGCGTTGATCGATATTCGAGGAAGCGCGATGCGGAATTCGGCAATCCACGCGACAGGTAGTAAGCCCCCGATACCTGATTTTCTGTTGTCTCTGCGCAAGAAGGTCGCGATCTTGGCTAGCCGGCCAGCCGAAGCTTTCGCGCAGGTGTTGATCAACGAGTACCAGCCTGGCGCTGGCATCGGCTGGCACCGCGACAAGCCTCATTTCGAAGACGTGGCGGGCGTTTCGCTGCTGGCGCCTTGCAGTTTCCGCCTCCGGCGAAAGAATGGAACCAGGTGGGATCGACAGACCATCCTCGTCGAGCCACGGTCGGCCTATCTCATGACCGGTCCCTCGCGCACGGAATGGGAGCACAGCATCCCGCCGCTTGCCGAGCACCGATATTCGATTACCTTGCGGACATTGCGCTCCCAAAATTCCTGACGCATCGCGCACTGGCCTTTCAGAATCCTGGGGCTCCGCGACCCGGCTCTCACGAGTCCTTGAACGCAAGCTGTTCCTCTTCAACGCGCTGGTGCACAGCCGCGACGTGACTTCCGCAATCCACCAGGCGCTCACCGGATTGCGGGTATCGGGCCTGGCCGCACGATTCAAAACCACCTTTCCAACCATACCGGATGCCCTAGCTGTCTCCTCGAGAGGAGACCGGATATGGCGATCTATGGTCTGAGAGTGATCAGCTTCATCTTCGTTGCATTGGCTTTCATCCCGGCCGGCGCGCATCTTTTCGCGATGTTCAACAAGATGAAGCTTGACGGGACGAGCTATCTGGCCGCGCAACGCGCCTATGATGGCTGGAGCCTGTTTGGCATCGTGGTGCTGGGGGCGTTACTCTCGACGGCTGCCCTGGCAGTTTTGCTTTACCGATCAGGCGGATCGTTTGGTTTGATCGTGGTCGCCTTTCTCAGCATCGGTGCCACGCAGTTTGCCTTCTGGACGCTGACTTATCCGATCAATCGGGCTACGCGGAATTGGACCATTCTGCCTGAAAACTGGGAGTTGCTCCGACGCCAATGGGAATATTCGCATGCCATCGCCGCGGGTCTCAATGCCTTGGCGCTGCTGCTGGTTTTCATATCGGCGCTTCGCACCGCGGAGCGCTGAGCAGCATTCGAATGTGCTATCTTGGTGCAAATTCCGCCAGCGCCCTGACGAATGCCTCCGGTGCCTCGATAGGCAGAAACTCGCCGCAATTGGCGATCACATGGCCTTGCAGGTTCTTCGCACCCGATAGCCTCAAACCTTCGAGATAGTCGTCGATCGATCCGAAGTCCGCGTCACCGCGGATGTAGAGAAGTGGAACCTCGATGCTTGCCGGAACGGCGTTGGCCTTGGCATCCGCTTCAAATGCGCGATACCAGTCGAAGCCGGCCTCGAGTGCCTCTGGCCTCGAATAGGCCGCGGTGAATATCTGCCGCATTTCATTCGTCACGGCGCCATGACGGCCAGCGAGCAGATCGAAGAAGAAGTCGAAATACGCACGCTGGTGGCCAGTCACCAATAATTCCGGCAGCTCCGGCACCGCATGGAACGCAAAATGCCAGATGGCCGGGTTTGCGATTACATCAGCCCATGGATGAAGGCCGGGGATGACCGTATTCATCGGCACCGCGCCAACGATGCGGTCGCCGTGGTAGCGCGCGGCGGCGAAAGCGATCATGCCGCCGACGTCAACGCCGGCAACCACCATGGACCTGGCGCCAATCGCCTCGGCGGCTGAAATCACGATATCTGCCAGGACTTTCTTCTCTGCCGATGGCGGGGCACCTCGCGATCCGCCAATCTCCGGAAGATCGAAAGCCAAAGTAAAATATCGCTTGCCGAGCTCATCGATCACTCCATCGTAGATTTCTCTGGAGTGGGGCCAGCCGTGGAGAAGGATCAGGGTTGGTCGATCCGGATCGCCGGCCACGGACACCGCCAACCGCAGGCCGCTTACTTCTGGGGTCTGGACGAGCACTGTATCCGTATCCATTCACAAGAACTCCGGGGAAACGACGGTCGGTCGAATAGATTGCCGACTGGGTCAGCCGGTGTTGCTCGACGTCGTCGCCCGTTCCCATCATGCGTCGGGCTCAAAATCCCGCCGGCTCCGAGCCGGCGGGACCGTGACGAAGTGGGAGGGGAGCCACTTCTCGCCGCCCAGTGCGAAGCGGCTGCTCAAGAACCGATATGGTTGCTTTCTGGTTCCGCAATGGATGGCAAAAAGCCTAGAATTCTTGTGCCAGGTCGACGGGAAAGACGTGGCTGTGCTGCCGGCTAACGGTCTGCCTGCCGTGTCCGTCCTCGGAACTAGGCTTTACCCTCGGCGTTAAATGCCGAGCAATCCCGCAACAAGTTGCATAAACGCTCCGCCGCATGGCAGTCGCGGCGATTGCGGTTGGCTGGGGATAACGCAGGAGATTTCACATGCCACTTACAGCTTTCGCCCTCAATTGCTCGCTCAAGGCTTCGAACGACAGGGAAAGATCCTCCACGGACCGGTTGCTTGCCGATGTTCTGGCGGCGCTGGTGCCATACGGTGTCAAAGGCGAGATCGTGCGTTCGGTCGATCACGATATCAAGCCAGGTGTGCTTTCCGATATGGGCAAGGGCGACGATTGGCCGAAACTCAGGAAGAAAATACTGGTGGCCGACATCTTCGTGCTCGGACTGCCAATCTGGCTTGGCCAGCCCTCGAGCCTGGCCAAGCGCGTTCTGGAGCGAATGGATGCGTTTCTAGAGGAGACCGACGACAAAGGGCGCATGCCGGCGGCAGGAAAGGTGGCTTTGGTGGCCATCGTCGGCAACGAGGATGGGGCGCATCACTGCCACGCCGAATGTTTTCAAGCCCTGAACGATGTTGGCTTCACCATTCCCGCCAATAGCGGAATCTATTGGGTTGGCGAAGCCATGGGGGATGTCAATTATGTCGACTTGCCGGGAACACCGGAAAAGGTCTCTGGCACGATCGAAATGGCTGCTTCCAACGCCGCTCATCTCGCTGGATTGTTGAAAAGCCAAGGCTATCCAGGTGTCACGGAGTGACCTTGTTCAAGACATGTTGAAACTGCCAAGAACCAACATGTCAGAACCAGTGGAACTCGCCCGGGAACAGGAAGGCTTGTGGCGAGTTCATAGTCTCAGCAGGCGGGCGCCGCTGCGTTTCGCAACGGAGGGAAGCCGCGGACAGGAGAACGTCATGAGTCTCGGGACCATTCTCATCATCATTCTGATTATTGCATTGCTTGGTGGCCTTAGTGGACTTGGCGGCGGGCCATTCTACGGCACCGGCTATTATGGTGGCGGCGGTCTTGGTCTGGTGCTGCTTATTGTCATCATCCTGGTCGTTCTCGGGCGCATCTAGCGTCGCCTGACGCGAATGTTCGGCTCGTCGCTTCCGAGCGAGCGGCGGGCTTTGTAATGCCTGACATAAAACAACAGCGAAGGAGAGAGCGCTGAACGCCAATGCTTCCGGTGGGGTGAGGGCGCCAAAATCGCGTCTTCTCACCGTCCTCGGGCCGGGCTTGATAACCGGAGCCTCCGACGATGATCCGAGCGGCATTGCCACCTATTCGCAGGCCGGCGCGCAACTTGGCTACGGACTAGCGTGGACGATGCTGTTCAGTTACCCACTGATGTCGGTCGTTCAGGAAATCAGCGCGCGCATTGGCCGGACCACCGGCCGGGGCATCGCCGGCAACATGCGGGTCCATTATCCAAACTGGCTGCTGCAGGCGATTGTTTTTCTCCTTCTCATCGCCAACACCATCAACATCGGCGCCGACCTTGGTGCCATGGCCGATGCGTTGCGGCTTATCGTTGGCGGCCCGCAACTGCTTTACGTCGCGCTTTTTGCGAGCATATCGGTGGTTCTTCAGATATTCTTGAAATACAGCCGCTACGTCTCGATCCTGAAATGGCTGACCGTTTCGCTGTTTGCCTATTTCGGTACGATCCTGTTCGTGCACGTGCAATGGGCGGAAGTCGCGCGCGGACTGTTCATCCCGACATTGTCGCCAGACCCGCAATTCTGGACCACGGTCGTGGCCATTTTCGGCACGACCATCAGCCCTTATCTGTTTTTCTGGCAAGCTTCGCAGGAGGTTGAAGAAGAAAAAGCCGGTCGACGCAAGCCTCTGAAAAAGGCACCGCGGCGGTCAACCCACGCCATCAAGCGCATCCGGCTGGACACTTATGTTGGAATGGCATTCTCGAATCTGGTGGCGCTTGCCATCATGATAACCGCGGGCGCCACACTGCATGCCGGGGGCGTCACCGACATAACGTCCTCGAGCCAGGCCGCGGAAGCGCTGAAACCCGTCGCCGGCCAGTTCGCCTTCACAATCTTTGCCCTCGGCATCATCGGTACCGGGCTCCTGGCAATTCCGGTCCTTGCCGGGTCGGCCGGCTATGCGCTCGGCGAGGCGCGCAAATGGCCGATCGGGCTGGAGCGCGAACCGCTGAAGGCGAAAGCGTTCTACGCAACGATCGCGCTGGCGACGTTCCTTGGTGCGTGTCTCGATTTTACGCCTGTCAATCCGATCAAAGCCCTCTACTGGAGCGCGGTGGTCAACGGCGTGGTCGCGGTCCCGGTAATGATGGTGATGATGCTGATGACAGCGCGACGCGACGTGATGGGAAATGCCGTTGTACCGATGGCTGTGCGCCTGGTGGGCTGGGCAGCGACAGGCATCATGACGCTGGCGGCGGCGGTCATGATTTTCCGATTGTTCTATTAACAGGCGTTCATGTGCTGCAGGGCAACCGCGATGTGGCGGTCGTCGATGCTCGAGGTGCCGAGCCTCCGGTCGCTGTCGAAGTAAGGACGGGGTTCCGAAACGTCTCGGGTCGCCAAGCTTGCCCGCGATCAAACCAGGAACCATTCGCGGCACCACTCGTTCAGAATCCATTGGCGAGTCGTGAGGATTGCAATGGTTGTGCCGCGTGCTGCCTGGAAAGGCTTCCTGAAGGTCGGATCGGTGTCATGCGGGGTCAAGATCATCGGTGCCGTCACCGAGGCCGAAAGAATTCACTTCAAGATCCTGAACCGCAAGGACGGATTGCCGGTCAGGAGCGCTTATGTCGACGAAGGAACCGGCGAAACGGTCGAAGCCGAAGACCAGCTGAAAGGCTATGAGACCGGAAAAGGCGACTTCGTTCGGATCGAGCCGGCTGAAATCAAGAAGCTCAAGCTGGTGTCGCAGCACACGCTCGAGGTTGGCGGCTTCGTACCGATTGATGACATCGATGCCCGGTATCTCGAAAAACCCTACTACCTTGTTCCTGCCGATGCCGCGTCCGCGGAAGCATATGCTGTGATCCGCGATGCAATGGCACACAAGAAGGTGGCCGCCCGCTCCTGCGTGGTGCTGTACCAGCGCGGCAGGGAAGTGCTGATCCAGGCAGAAGGCAAAGGCATGCTTCTGACCGAGCTGCGCAATCACAACGAGATGATCTCGGCTCGGTCGGTATTCAAAGGCCTGAAGGACCGTAAAGTCGATCCGGAGATGCTGGAGATCGCCCAGCTACTGATCGACAAGAAACCCGCCAAATTCGACCCGTCGAAATTCGAAGACACCTATGAAAACGCGCTCATCGCGATGATCGAGGCAAAGCGCAAGGGCAAGAAGCCGCCGAAGCCGGCGCCAGAACCCAAGACCAACGTCGTCAATCTTGCCGACATTTTGCGCAAGAGCCTGGCGCAGGAGGGTGGCAAGCCCACCACCAAGGCGAAGTCGACCGCGGCGAAGCGCAAGAGCGCATAGGACTGCGGTATGGCAAAGGACCTCTCCGCCATTCGCAAGGCGCTGAAGGGCAACGTCGATGCCGACCCTTCAGGCAAGGAAACTGGCGAAGGAGGCGAAAATCTCCCTCAATCGAAAACCCGCGCCTCGGTGAGAACGCCGGGCCGACCTTGCCGATCCGCCGTGGCCATCAAGCGATATACGCTGTTAAGAGCGGCTATGGCTTAGCTTCTGAACCTGCCGGGCCGACTGCTTTCACCCATCACGCTGCTGAGTCATTCATGGTGAGGGCGTCTTTGGTGCCCGGAGGCGATAGAAGATTCTCGCCACTGCGTACTCATTGCAGTGGGCGGTCCACCCCGACATGGGCGGGGCGGATCGCGGTGGCCGGAACTGTTAGGTCAGAATCAGCACGATCTTGAACGTATCCGGATCGACGATGACGATCCGACCGTCGGCAAGCAGGAAATATTCATAAGTTTCGTAAGCCGGGACAATCTTGACGATGCGCGCCGGCAAACGATGCAGCCTGATTTTGTGCCGCGGAACTTCCACGCCTATGGAGATGTCGAAATCGACACTGGCTACCGGCTCGACCTTTGTCTCCCTGATCACTTGGGTGATCTGGGTTTTCTGTTCAACCGTGACATTGTTGATCGAGCCGGTCGAAGTCGTATCCTGTGCAGGAGTTTTGCCCTGGGCCTGCTCGTCGGTCTGGACCTTGGCTTTGCCCTGCGCCTGCTGATCCGTGGTGGCGCCAGCCTTGCCCTGGGCCTGCTCGTCGGTCTGGATCTTGGCTTTGCCCTGCGCCTGCTGGTCCGTGGTGGCGCCAGCCTTGCCCTGGGCCTGCTCGTCAGTCTGGACCTTGGTCTTCCCCTGCGCCTGCTCGCCCATCTTCGAGCCGGGCTGGCAGTTAGCCTTCGCGGATGTACAGTTGGTATCCGCTCCTGATGGGCTTTCGGCTGGCTGTTGTGTCTGAGCCATCGCCATCCCGCAGCCGAGACCGATCGCCAGCATGCTGGTCATGAGAACATGTTTCATAGGAAATCTCCTGGGAAAAGTTCGTCCCTTCGTTCGGTAAACTTGAACCAAAAAGCTTTGTTCCGAGATGGCGATGCGTGACTGCCAAGACCACAAAAGCCGAGCGCTCTTCGAACCAACAAGGAATTCCATTCAGTGCGCCGGTTCGCTGACCAGGCTGAATTTTTTGACTTCGCAGTGCTGGTCCAAGAAAGAAAGCAAATCTGTCGGCGGGCCGCTACGGTCCGGTCGCGTCCAGCCAATTTCAAATGAGAATACAGGGTCGTGGTGATCCGGGCGTCGCTCCATTCCGACCAACCGTGCCCGGTAACCGAGCGGCCTGACGATTTCGCCGAGATCGCCGGTCTTTCCCGCCTTCCAGGCGATATCCAGTTCGGCGTGATGGTCGCGGGGAATGCGCACGTCGACCCATTTCAGCACGAGAAGTGTCAACAAGGTAAGCGCCGTCCCAGCCACCCCCAAACCATACTGACCACCGCCGAACGCCAGCCCGATCGCGGTCATCACCCATAATGTGGCAGCCGTTGTGACTCCGCTGACAAGGTTGCCGCGGCGAAGAATGGCGCCGCCGCCGATAAAGCCGACGCCGGTCAGCACGCCAAGCGGAAAGCGCAACACGTCCATGGAGGCAAAGGAATCGGGATTTTTGCCGCCGACTCCCAGCAGCAGATTTGCCTGTGCCATTGTGAGAGCGGCGGCCAGTCCGACCAGAATGGTTGTCCTCAGCCCTGCCGAGTGGCCGCGCGCTTCACGATCCAATCCTATCAGCGCACCGGCAAGCAAAGTCAAAACCAACCGTGCCGCGATATCTTGCCAATCCGGATTAAGGGGCATCGCAATGACCTGGACTCGAACTCCCGTGCGCACTCAATCCGTAGTCGCACGTTAGGTTCCCGACGACGCCATCTTGGCTGTAAGCCGCGCGATCGATTGGCAGACGAGATAACGACGTCGTAGCGTCAGGCTGGGGGACCGGATTTAGCGGCGCGGATGGCGAATCGGAATCTGCACCACATTCTCCGATCCAGGGAGATCGAACGCCATGGCCAACCGGCGAACAGAGGCCATTTCCACGATCAGTTCTTCGATCGAAAGGTCCGGCAGACCTGTCTTCACCTTCTGCCTCACCCTGGCTGCAAGCTCATGAACCCGGACGGGGACGAAAAGCGGACTGTCGTCCAGCAGTTTGCTGATTTCGATCACCACATCGGCGTCGATGTCTTTCGGCAATTCCCGCATGGGCGTCACCTTGGTCTCGAAATGCCCGTCAGGTCTTTCGATCCGGGCGATCAGGGCACTGCCCACCAGGCGATGGTGGAGCCTAGGCGTGCAGAGCGCGGATCAACAGTCGGATACATTGATCCGCCAGCGCTGGCATGTCACGAAAAAACGTCGGTACGGCAATAACCAAGCGGTTGGGCACGCAATCCATATGCGGCTTGTTTGAATCCGCGGCGCCCGCAGTGGCTCTCTCCGAGGAACAAAAAATATCGTCCGGAATTGAGACTGATGGATCGGAGGATCGGTGTCATGGACAGCAGGGAAGAGCGCATCAAACGGCGTGCCTATGAAATCTGGGAACGGGAGGGCCGTCCGACTGGACGCGAGCAGGAGCACTGGGATCAAGCCGTGCAGGAGATCGAGGGAGAAGGTCCCGAGACCGAACGCGGCCCTGTCGTGCCCGACCCGACAGTCAGCGCCGGCTCAAAAAGCTCGAAGGATTGAAGGCTGGCCCGAGCATCCAGCAAGGCAACCAAATTCGCGGAGCCTCGTTTGTCGAATATCAGTCAGAGGAGGTTTCGATGAAGAAATCCTTGTCGCTTCTGGTGTTGGCTGCTGCTCTTGCGCTCGGCGCCTGTGATAACAGCGTCGAACCGACGAAAGCCAACACCGACACCATCAACAAGAACCCGCAGGTTGACCAGGATGCCAGACCCAAGTCGACGACTGGCGGCGACCAGCCGGTTACAGCGCCGGAGAGCAAATGAACCCTATTTCATCTTGCGATACGCCACTGCTGCGCATCGCCTATCTCGGTGGCGGGCCAGAAAACGGTGCGCCCGTTGTCCTGCTGCACGGGTGGCCGGACGACGCGACCACTTACGCGCGCATTTCGCCGGTCCTTCATGAGGCCGGCTTTCGGACGTTTTCGCCGTGGCTGCGAGGTTTTGGACGGACATCGTTCCTGTCGAAGGAAACCATGCGATCCGGCGAAATTGCTGCAATGGCGCGCGATGTGCTCGACTTTGCCGACGCGCTTGGCCTCAGCCGCTTTGCGGTCGTCGGGCACGACTGGGGAGCTCGGATCTCCTACCTCCTGGCCTCGATTTTTCCCGATCGCATCAGGTGCTGTGCCGCGCTGTCGCTTGGCTGGCAACCCGGCAAGCCGGCAACGCCAGCGCCCGAACAGGCGAAAGCATTTTGGTATCAATGGTTCATGGCAACAGCGCGGGGCGCCGAGTTCGTGCGAAAGAATCGCAAGGAATTCGCCAGATTCCAATGGGACAGCTGGAGCCCGTTGGGCTGGTTCGACGATGCCATTTTCGATGAAGTGGCTGCATCCTTCGAAAATCCGGATTGGCCTGACGTGACATTGCATTCCTATCGGGTTCGCTGGGGTGAGGCGGAGCCCGATCCCCGCTACGCGGATCTGGCCGGCCGGCAAACATCGGTCAAGATCATCACGGTGCCGACCTTGACGCTTCATGGTGGCGACGACCGTGTTGTGCTGACCGCATCGTCGGAAGGGCTGGAGGAGCATTTCACCGCGCCCTACAAACGAGTGGTCCTGGATGCGGTTGGGCACTTCCCAACACGTGAGGCCCCACAAGAGGTTTCGCGACTGTTGGCGAGCTTTCTCGACAGTTACGGCAGGCGATAAAGCGCTTGGCTCGGCAGTCAGTCGGCTTCATCGGACAAGCTGGAACCTGATGCATCGCCGCGCATTTCGTCTCCATGGATGGCGAACCGGAACGCCGTCGCGATCAATCGGTAGCCACGGAGAATTCGGATGCAAACTTCAGTCGCAACTTCAGAACACCACCGCCCACTAACCATAGAACCGTTTGCCGGCACGGTAACGGTGCGATTCTCCGACGCCATAGTCGCGGCCACGGAGCGCGCGAAGGTACTCAGGGAAGAGGGACATGAGCCGGTGTTCTATATTCCGTTCGAGGACATCTATTTCGAGCTTTTCGAAAAGACAAACACGACAAGCAGTTCACCGCTGAAGGGAACCGCTAGCTATTGGCGTGTCCATGCAGTTGGTGGCGCGGCCGATGACTTCATGTGGGCATACGAGACGCCGGATACGGCAGCGCGGGCCATTGCACGTCATGGTGCTTTCGATCCAGAAAAGGCGCGCATCGATATCGACCCGGTGGAGGACAAACGGCACACGCCACATGTCAGGGAATAGTATCGTTGGACCTCTGGCAGGCATTTGCTAGCGCCCGGAGAATTCCTCATCGAGAATGCGCAAGGCTTCTTCGTATTTGGCTGTCGAGGCTCCAATTTGCCGTGACTGCCAGATGTTGTCTTCGAGGTCAGCGCGTTTTACCGGCAGCGCCAGCGGATTCGATGCGGCCCGCCGCACGAACGTGAAATAGTCCTCGCCGTCTCTGCGCGACATGGCATCGACCGCGGAAGCAATCGACGGTCCAAACCCGGTCGCTTCAAGCTTGGCTCGTGACCAGCCTTCGCCTTTTTCCAGGACATCATGCAGATAGGCGACGACCTTCTGATCCATCGTCTCGACAGCGTCGACGACACGACGGCAATGCTCGATATAGGGCCGCCCGGTCTTGTCGCGCTGCGCTGCGTGAACCTCTTCCGCAATCTTGGCCGCTCGATAGAAAATGCTCATCGTCGCTGTCCCGGCCGCTTGTCGAATGCCCAGGCGCGGCCATCGGAATCTCCTGTGATTTCATCTCCAAGTCGCCGAGGCTATTGTTCCTTGCCGCAAGGATTTCGTTGAAGCGCCGTCCGCCTCACCAGTGGGCTCTTCCAGCGGATGGCATCGGATCCATGAGGCGGAAACGTCGATGGCTGATGTCGGTTCCTGAAGCGACAAGGAACGAGTGCCGGCACGGGACGTTCTGATCGATGCCTTCGATGGCAAGGAAAAGCTCGTGAAAAAATCCGACCGCGTACGGACTTCCTGATGTCGATGCCGGGTTTGGCATACGGGCCTCTGGGCGACCGCTGCATGCATGTCTGTGTTGACATGCAGCGGCTGTTTGCCGAGCCGTCACAGTGGGCCACTCCATGGATCACTCGCGTGCTCCCTCGCATCGAGAGCCTGGTCGAAAGGAAGGCGCAACAGACAGTCTTCACGCGCTTCCTGCCTGCCCAGAAGCCGGGGCAGGGTGTAGGCACATGGAAGCGCTACTATGAGCACTGGACCACGATGACTATCGAAAGTATCGGCGACGAAATGGTCGACCTGTTGCCGGCATTGGCCGCTTACTGCCCGCCGGCGGCAGTCATCGACAAACACATCTACTCGCCCTGGTTTGAGGGCCGGCTCAGGGCTTTTCTGGCAGAGCGCGATATCGATACGCTGGTCATCACTGGCGGCGAAACCGATGTATGCGTTCTGGCCACGGTGCTCGGAGCAATCGATTTCGGTTATCGCGTGGTTCTCGTCACGGACGCGCTGTGCAGTTCTTCCGACGCGACGCATGATGCGCTGCTGACCGTTTATCACCAGCGATTTGCCCAGCAGGTCGAGACCGTCGAGATGGAGGTGGTACTGTCGCACTGGATTTGATGTCGCCGGGCTTCAGCCAGGCAGAAGCATCGAGTGCTTCTGCCTGCGGTCTGGGATACCTATTTCGAGGGAACAGCAGGCATAGGAACAGACGTGGCGCAACGATCGGGCAGTGCTGATCTTCCACTTCACGGCGGACGCGTGCCGAAATGGCTTGGCGACCGCATGACGCGCCTTGGCGCCGTGATGTGCGAGGCAATCATTCATCACTACGGTCGCAACGAGTTGCTGCGCCGGTTGGCGCATCCGTTCTGGTTCCAATCCTTCGGCGCCGTCATGGGCATGGACTGGCACTCGTCCGGTATCACGACCAGCGTCGTCGGCGCCTTGAAACGCGGTCTGACGCCGCTCTCCGGCGAACTGGGCATTCATGTCTGCGGCGGCCGCGGCACGCATTCGCGCAAAATCCCGCATGAACTTGCAATCATCGGCGAACGCGTTGGCTTTGACGGAGCGAGCCTGGCAACCGTCAGCCGGCTTGTCGCCAAGGTGGACAGCGCCGCCGTCCAGGATGGTTTCGACCTCTATCTGCACGGGTTCATCGTCACCGATGACGGCGACTGGGTCGTGGTCCAGCAAGGCATGAACGGCGACAGCAAGGTGGCGCGCCGCTATCATTGGCTGTCCGAAGGTTTGAAGAGTTTCGTCGACCAGCCGCACACCGCCATCGAAGGCGCCAACCAGGGCGAGATCGTTAATCTGACCGACCGGCGCGCCGAAGCTTCGCGCCAGGGACAGTTGGATCTGTTGCAGGACCTTGGGCCGGATCGCATCCTCAAGGAGTTCGCCGCATTGGAGCGCGGCGCGGCACCGGCACCGCAACAGCTGTTGCTGCCGCATCTGATCATGCCAGCTCACCACGATGTGCGCGAAAGCGATGTCATCATGCGTCGGCTGCATGGAAACATGGCGGCCGCTGCCGAACGCGGCCCCGAGGACTTTTCCGAGCTCCTTCTGGTACCAGGTGTCGGTGCGCGCACGGTGCGCGCGCTGGCCCTTGTCGCCGAAGTGGTGCATGGCGCGCCGTGCCGTTTTTCCGATCCCGGCCGGTTCTCGCTGGCACATGGCGGTAAGGACAGGCACCCATTCCCTGTGCCTCTAAAAGTCTATGACGAGACCATCGGGGTGCTGAAGTCCGCCGTGCAGAAGGCGAAACTTGGTCACGAAGAAGAAATCGGCGCCTTGAAGCGGTTGGACGACCAGTCGCGGCAGGTCGAACGATACGTCACCGGCCCCAGCCTGAAGGAAATTGTCGCCGGAGAATTCGACCAGTCGCATCTGCTTGGCGGTCGCAGTGTCTTTGGCTGGGAAGCCGCGCCGGACGAGGTGCCCGCGGAGAAGAGCAGGAAGGCGTGACAAGATCGCGCCTGAGTGAGGCCGGTTTTGCGCTTCACGCGTCCAGATCGATCAAAGCGACGCCGAGCTCGGGACGCTTGCGGCGGCGCAGGTGACCGGGCGCTTCCACCAGGGTGATTTCGAGCGTTGGCCGAACGATGCCGTCAAGCAGATGCCCACCCCGAGTGGTGCCGTCGCTCAATCCGAGCACCACGTGGACGTGCAGGCTGGGCTTGCCATCGTCGCCCAGCGCAACGTCGCCGATCGCGCTCAGGACCTCGCATTGTTCGTCGATCGGGATTTTGCGATAGGTCTTCGCATTCGGATCAAACCAGCCCACGGTCGCTCTTTCGAAAGCCCCGATGGCGGTCAAGGATGCATTGCCGACTTTCTGGTTGACTGCGAAGGCGGTCACCGCGGCGAACGCTTCTTCGCCGGGGTCGAGCACCACGACGAATGTCCTTTGCCCGCTGATCTCGTTGACGAGCTGCGATTTCATGCCGGCACTCCCATCGCGTTGAGCCTTGTCAGTCTGAGTGGCTTCGTCCAGGTCAATGAACTCGATGTTCGGCGTTCCGCTTACGTGTTGCCGCGGCTTTCTTTGCCGAATCCGATCGGCTCGCGGCTGACCGTGACGCGGATGCCCTGCCGCCGCTTTTGCCGCCCTTGTGCGCCGCGGGATGGCCGGTATGTTTGCCGCGCCCGGAGCCGCCTTCTGTCTTACCGCCGCCATCGTCCTTGTTGACGGTCGCCCATGCCCGCCTTTCAGCTTCCTGGTCGGAGACCCCGCGCTTCTCATAGCCTTCCGCAATATGATCGGCTTTGCGTTCCTGCTTGTCGGTGTATTTCGATTTGTCGCCTCGTGGCATGACAGTTCTCCTGTTCTGTAGAGCCTGAACGGAAACCCAGCGAGGGAGTTCCAATCGGAAATTTGAAAAACAACCCGATCCCACGAAACTGCCTCGTCATGGCATGCGGAGATCAAACCCTATCGTTTCGCATAACTGCGGACCGGGCGGGACAGATGCTTTTTGCCATTCCTTGGCCAGAATATGAAACCGGGAAAAACTATCCTGTTCACCATACGGCCGTGTCCGGTTGACGCGGTCCACAGCACTGAGACAATGCGGCTCCAGACGACCGTTCCGGCGAGCTCCAATGAGGAGTTTCAATTGGAACGCAGCATGCACGCAAGGCGTGGAACTATCGCCCATCGGGCTTGGGTTTTGGAGAACGCAGCAGCAAAGCGAGGGGAACAAACAGGGCGGTCGCGATTGCGCAGTACCGAAAGACGTCGATATAGGCGAGCAATGAGGCCTGGCGCGCGATCAACTGCCCGAGCCAGCCGATCGCCTGCTGCTTCGCTTCGACCATCGGTGAGCCCTGAGCGACGAAATGCTCGGTTACCTGACGCAGCACCTGCTGGTAGCTTGGTGAGGATTGCGCGGTGTGGCCGACAAGATTTGCCTGATGCAGTTGCGCGCTTTGAGCGATCACCGTGTTGGACAGTGACACGCCGATGCTGCCGCCAATGTTGCGGGCAACGTTGATCAGCGCCGAGGCCTGGTTGGTCTGCTGCGGAGCGAGACCGACGTAAGCCGCCGTCGAAATGGGGATGAACAGGAACGGCAGGCCGATCATCAGGAAGATGCGTGCAAAGGCAAAGAAACGGAAGCTGGCGTCCGGGGTGAGCGACGTCATGTGCCACAAGGCGACCACCACAACCGACATGCCCATCATGATCAAATATTTGGGCTGAACGATGCCGGCGGCAAATCCGGAAATCGGCATCAGCATCAGCATGGCGATGCCGCCCGGCATCATCGAGAGGCCCGACAGGGTCGCCGTGTAGTCGAAAGCGGTCTGTTGCAGCTGCGGCATCAACTGCGTGGTGCTGAACAGCACGGCGCCGACCGCCATCATCACCAGGAACGACGTGCCGAACTGACGGCTGAACAGCAGCCGGATGTCGACGATCGGATCGCGGTGGCTGAACTCCCACGGGATAAGCAGCAGGAACGAGATCGCCGAAATCACCGCGAAAGTCGTGATGAAACCCGATGCGAACCAGTCGTTGCGCTGACCTCGGTCAAGGAAGATTTCCAGGCAGCCAAGCGCGGTCGCCACCAGAATAAACCCGACCCAGTCGATCCTGAGGCCGCCTCGCAACCGCTCCTGGCGTTCGCGTTCAAGCACGTCCGGTTCGACGACCAGCCGCTGCACCAAAGCGAGCGACATGATACCGAACGGCACGTTGATGAAGAAAATCCAGTGCCAGGAGAAATGGTCCGTCAGCCAGCCGCCGATGGTCGGCCCGACCGTCGGTGCGACGATGACGGCTATGCCATAGAGGGCAAACGCCTGGGAGCGTTTTTCGGGTGGAAAAGTGTCGGCGAGGATGGATTGTTCGCTTGGCGCCATACCGCCGCCGCCGAGACCTTGCAGGATCCTGAAAAGGATGAGCAATTCCAGATTTGGCGCCAGTCCGCACAGCAGCGAAGCGATGGTGAAGGTCGCCACGCACAGCATGTAGTAGCGCTTACGGCCGATCACGCTGGCCAGCCAGCCGCTGACCGGGATGATCACGGAATTTGCAACCAGATAGGTGGTGATCACCCAGGTGCTTTCGTCCATCCCGGCCGCCAGGCTGCCGGCGATGTTGCGTAGCGCTACGTTGGCGATCGAGGTGTCCAGAACCAGCATGAAGGTCGCGATGGAGACGACGATGGCGATCAGCCAGGGATTGCGCCCACCGGCGGCGGACCGGCTTTCGCTTTGGTCTTTGGCCATCTCGCCACTCATCGTACCTTGACTGTCGGCACCACCGACAGGCCAGGGCCTAGCAGCACGCCGGGCGGTCTGTCGAAGACGATCTTCACCGGCACACGCTGCACCACCTTGACGAAGTTGCCGGTGGCATTCTCGGCCGGCAGCAGGCTGAAGGCGGTGCCACTGCCCGCCTGGATGCTGTCGACGCGGCCATGGAAGGATCTTTCCGGATAGGCGTCGATGTCGATATCGACCGGCTGTCCCGGCCGCATCAGATCGAGCTGTGTTTCCTTGAAGTTGGCCTTCACCCAGACCTCGTCGGGAACAAACATCATCAGCACCTGGCCGGGTTGGGCATAGGAACCGTTGGCAACCGAGATGCTCGTTGCTCGTCCGGAAACCGGTGCGGTGATGGTGGTGCGCGACAGCGTGGTGCGCGCCTGGTCCTGGCTCGCCTTGGCCTGATCGAGTTTGGCTTCGGCGCTCTTGATCTGTGCCTGCAAGACAACGACCTGGCTCTTGGCGGCAGTCACGTTGGCCTCAGCGCTATCGAGAGCAGCCTGATCCTGACGCAGCGTCGACGCTGCCTGCTGAGCCTGCTGTTGGGTGGCCGTGCCCTTGGCCAGAAGTTCACGGTTGCGTTTGTCCTCGGCCTTGGCGAAATCGAGTGCCGCCTGGGCTTGCGCCATCTGCTTCCGGGCTGCATCGATCTTTGCGTTTTGGGCTTCAATCCGAGCCCCGATCTCGACAATGTCGGCTTGCGCCGAGATCACGCCGGCATCGGCCTGTTTGAGGCTGGCCTGATAGTCGCTGTCATCGATGCGCAACAGGACGTCGCCCGCCTTGACGAGTTGGTTGTCGGTCACCGCGAGGTCGGTGATACGTCCCGATATTTCGGCGCCGATGGTTATGGTGCGGGCGTCGATGAAGGCATCGTCGGTCGATTCATATTGGCGGGCATTCAGCCACCACATGATCAGTTCCACGGCGGCCAGCGACACCACGATCAGGATTGCAATGGACATGTAAGGGTGTCGCCGGGGGAAGCTCAGGAGGCTGGGCTTTTGATCATCCGCTTCCTTGTCCCGCGCTTCGCGCTCCGGGGTGTCGGGCTGCGCCGCATCGCCCTTGCGTTTTGCCGACGCTTCCGATCTGGCCTTGCTCGAAGCGCCGCGCGGATCTCTGGTTTTGTCTGGTTCTTTGGTTTCGGTTTTCGCGTCCACGGGAGAACTCTCAAGCAAAGGCGCCGACGGCTTTTTTCGGGTCAACGGCAGCTGTTCACAAAAGTTCCTGACGAACAGGTTAGCGAGACAGTTCGCATTTTTCGGGGATTGCAGCCGAAGCCATTCAGCCGACAGCGAATCTGACCACCGCAATGAGGATCACAATACCGACGAGGCCTGCGACGAAGATGATACGGCGTGTGCGGGTTCGCAGGATGATCTCGCCTTGCCGCGCCTGCTCAGCCGAAAAGACAGGGCCTTCATCACCATTTCGATCGCTGCGTCGATCGCCCCGATCACTGCTCATGATCGTCTCCTTCCTTGGAGCCTGTCGAGGACAACCACCGCCCTGCGGCTGAAGTTCCGCATGACCGCGCTGCAAAAGAAGCGATCACAGCGATGTGAGGAGGGAACTTTGTTTCCCGCGAACAGTTTGGTCCGCTTGAGACCCCAGCCAGCCGGAAGCCAGCCATGTCTAATTCCACAAGTCCCAGCGGCCTGAGCAGACGCTCGTTCATGACGGGCTCTGTTTCGGCGGCAGCGGCAATGCCGCTCGTAGCCACGTCCACAAAAGCGGCCGAGCCGCCGACCGCCAAAGCGGCCGGGCCGCGCGATCTGTCGACGATCTCGATGCGGATCAACAAGCAGGCCTACACTCTCGCGCTCGACAATCGCACGAGCCTGCTCGACGCACTGCGTGATCATGTTGGCCTGACCGGCACCAAGAAAGGTTGCGACCACGGTCAGTGCGGTGCCTGCACCGTTCTTGTCGATGGGAAGCGGGTGCTCTCCTGCCTGAGCTTCGCCGTCATGAACCAAGGCCGCGAGGTCACGACCGTGGAAGGCCTGGCTTCAGCTGAAGGAGAGCTGCATCCGGTGCAGCAGGCCTTTGTCGACCATGATGCCTTTCAATGCGGCTACTGCACGCCGGGCCAGATCATGTCCGCCATCGGCTGCATCGACGAAGGCCATGCCGGGTCGGACAATGACATCCGCGAGCACATGAGCGGCAATCTGTGCCGGTGTGCTGCCTACCCCAACATCGTCGCGGCGATCATCCAGGCACGCGACGAGATCAGGAGGGCCTAGGATGCGTCCTTTCGTCTATGAAAGACCAACGAGCGTTTCGGTGGCGATCGCCATGGCGTCCCACCTCGACGCCAGGCATGTTGCGCCAACACAGGCCAACACCCAGTTCATCGCCGGCGGCACCAATCTGGCCGACTACATGAAGCTTGGCGTCGCGCAGCCTGAACGATTGCTCGATCTCAACAATCTTGCCGAGCCTGCCCTGCGGCGGATCAGGGTAAGCGATGACACCATCCGGTTCGGGGCGCTGGTCCGGATGGGCGAAGCAGCTGACAACAATGACGTCAGGCGCCGCTGCCCGCTCCTTGCCGATAGCCTGAAATTCGCCGCCAGCGGTCAGCTTCGCAACATGGCGAGCCTTGCCGGCAACGTGCTGCAGCGAACGCGATGCGAGTATTTTCGCGAAACCTCCTGGCCGTGCAACAAGCGTGAGCCCGGTTCCGGCTGTGCGGCGATGGAAGGGTTCAACCGCCAGCATGCCGTGCTCGGCACCAGCGATGCCTGCATCGCTACCTATCACGGCGATTTCGCGCAGGCCCTGATTGCGCTGGATGCGGTCGTCGAGGTGGAGGGACGCCATGGTCCGCGCAAGATCCCGTTCGCCAGACTGCATCGGCTTCCCGGCGAGACGCCCGACATCGAGACGGATCTGGCCGCCGATGAAGTCATCGTCGCCATCGATGTTCCGCTCGGCGCATGGAGCCGTCGTTCGCACTACCTGAAGATACGCGATCGCGAATCCTATGCGTTCGCGTTGGCCTCGGCGGCGGTCGCGCTGGACATGGATGGAGACACTGTCAGGCAAGCGCGCATAGCGCTGGGCGGGGTCGCAACCGTACCATGGCGTGCGAGGGCGGCGGAGGATGCGCTTCAAGGCAAGGTGCTGGAAGAGGATGTGGCCGAAGAGGCTGCCGACGCTGCTTTTGCCGATGCCAAACCGCGCGAACACAACGCGTTCAAGGTCCCGCTCGGAAAGCGCACGCTGGTGCGAGCGCTGCTCGAAACACGCGACATGAAGGTCTGAGCCATGAATCAAGCCGCGCCAGTTCCAAAAGAAAACCAAGGCGAACCGGTTGTCCGCATCGACGGCAGATTGAAAGTTACCGGGCAGGCCAGCTATCCGGCCGACATCGCCACAGCCAACGTCGCTTATGGTGCTCTTGCCACCAGCAGCATCGCTCGGGGCAAGGTTTCCAGACTCCATACCGATGAAGCCAGGGCCGTGCCCGGAGTGCTGGACATCATGACCTACGGCGACATGGATAAGACCGACACGCCGAAATTTGGCAACACTGGCGCGAGCTCCATCGCACCCCTGCACGACAAGACAATTTTCCACGACGGCCAGATCATCGCGATGGTTGTCGCCGAGACATTCGAGGCGGCGGAGGAGGCGGCGATGTTGATCCGCGCCGATTACGAAGACGAACCGCCCAGCGCCAGCTTCGATTCCAAAGGCGCGATGGTGGAACCGGCGGCCGGTAAGAGCCCGATGTTGAAGGAGGATGTCAAAGCCGGCGACTTCGACACTGCCTATGCATCCGCCGCCGTCAAGATCGACCAGAAATACTCGACGCCGACCCAACATCACAATCCGATCGAACTGTTTTCGACCACGGCGATGTGGCAAGGCGATCAACTCACCATCCATGAACCAAGCCAGAATGTCACCGGCTGGAAAATCGAACTCGCCCGGCAGTTGAAGATCGATCCTGCCAATGTGCGGATTGTCAGCCCTTATGTCGGTGGCGCCTTCGGCTCCAAGGGGCCGATGACGACTCGCACGGCAATTGTCGCGGTTGCGGCGCAGCGTGTTGGACGGCCGGTACGCTGCGTCGTCAGCCGCATGCAGGCCTTCAACACCCAGACCTATCGCGCCGAGACTCGGCATCGAATCCGCATAGGCGCCGGCAAGGACGGCCGCATCACGGCGTTCGGACATGAGGGCTGGGAGGTGACATCACGCCCTGACTCTTATGTCGTCGGCGGCACGTCGGCCACCGGCCGCATGTACAACTATGGTTCGGTGCTCACTCATGTTTCGCTCGTCCATGCCGATCGCAACACACCGGGCTACATGCGCTCGCCGCCCGAGACGCCCTATGTCTACGCGCTCGAGAACGCCATGGACGAAATGGCCGTGGCGCTCGGGATGGATCCTGTCGAGTTTCGGCGTATCAACGAGCCTGAAAAGGAGCCGATCGGCGGCAAGCCATTCTCCAGCCGGTCGCTGGTCAAATGCTACGACCAGGCTGCGCAAGCCTTCGGCTGGTCGAAGCGCGATGCCACGGTTGGGTCGATGCGTGATGGCGACTGGCTGGTCGGCATGGGTTGCGCGACCGCCATCTATCCAACGGCCAGCGCGCCATGCGCGGCCCGTGTTCGCCTGACCGCCGATGGCCAGGTTCGCGTTCAGTGCGGCTCGCATGAGATTGGCACCGGTGTGCGCACCGTGGCAGGCCAGATGGCGGCCGAGCGTCTAGGGATAGGGATTGACAAGGTCAGCGTCGAGATGGGCGACAGTGCACTGCCGCCGGCGCCGGTCTCGGGCGGCTCGATTTCGACTGCGAGCGTCTGCTCCGCGGTTCTGAAGGCCTGTGACGCGGTGCGCGGAAAACTTTTCGCGGCTGCCGTTGCTGGAGACGGGCCATTGGCTGGTTCCGGCAATGCCAGACTGGAAATGGAACAAGAGAAGATCGTGGCTAGCGGCGGCAAATCCGCCAAGCTGTCGGATGTCTTCAAGGCGATGCAGGTCGGTGCGATAGAGGAATACGCCGAGTTTGCGCCAAAGGGTTCGACGCCGGAAGCGCTGAAGAAACTCTATGCCGGGCAGGCGGAATTCCACGGCGGCGATCAGGACGAGGATTCGGTGAAATATGCCTTTGGCGCCGAATTCGTCGAAGTCCGCATCAACAGTTACACACGCGAAATCCGGGTGCCGCGCATCGTCGGCGCCTTTGCCGCCGGGCGGATCATGAACACCCGCACCGCGCGCAGCCAACTGATGGGCGGCATGATCTGGGGTATTGGCCAGGCCCTTCACGAGGCGACGGAAATCGACCGGCGCAACGCCCGCTATGTCAATCGTGACCTGCAGGATTATCTGGTGCCGGTCAACGCGGACATCAAACAGGTCGACGTCATCCTCGTCCCGGAGGTCGATCCGGACGTCAACCCGGCCGGCGTCAAAGGATTGGGGGAACTTGGCAATGTCGGGACGGCGGCCGCTGTCGCGAGCGCCGTGTATCATGCCACTGGCAAGCGCATTCGAGATCTGCCGATCAGAATAGACGATTTGATCGTCTGACGATCAGGGGGCGCGACGGCGCCGAACGGGAACATGGAACTCGTAACCCATAAGAAGTTCAAAAACGGCCGGTTGATGCCGTGGGGAAAAGGCACGGTCGTTACCGGAGCAAGGGGATTTGTCTACCTCTGCGGAAACACGGCAACTGCCGACGATTACGACCCAGCCGGCAAAAGGGGAGGTGGCTTCGCTGGCGATGCGGCGGCACAGTGGCGCGCAATTCTGACGAACATCAAATCAGATCTGGAGGAACTTGGTAGCGCGCTCGACTATCTTATCCGGCTGACCTTCTTCATCAAGGGGCCATTTCCCGATGGCGGCGTTCTGAGCTCTCCCAATTTTCGCCTCGACGTGCTGGACCAGTTCTTTGCCGAGCATTGCCCGAAGCACTGTAGCTACAACAACCCGCCGCCCTCGGAGGTGATCGGGGTTGCGGCGCTTGCGCAAGCCGACATCGTTGTTGAAATTGTCGCGGTCGCCGCGCTGCCTGACTGAGTAGGGTTTCCGCGTGGAGAAGCAATGGCGCCGGCCTGGTCGTTCCGCCTCATTCCGGCGCCGTGGCGGGTGCCGTATATCGCCGCCGAACCGCGTCGAGCACTCGCTTGCGGCTTTCCTCGGCTGAAAGCGTTTCGTCCTTTTCCGCCTCGGCCGTTTCGCGTGCCAGGTCCTTGTCCCTGATCTGATGGCGGAACCAATCGGAATAGTCGCCGGCGCGCAGGTGAAACTCCCAGGTCTTGTCGTCTATGCCTTCAGCCATCTGGGCGAAGATCATCAGATTGTGGGCCCTGAGATTCATCGCATCGTCGGGACCGTGGAAATAGAAGCTGCCCGCCTCATCGAGTTGCCCCTCGGCATATTTGCGGCTGTGCCGCTTCAGCGACTGGCGTGGCTCGATCACCTTGACCATGGCGAGTTTCTTGCGTTTCTGCGGCCGCCAGAACAACACGCGCTCGCCCTTGGGCGAGGAGATCTCCTTAGGCGGCGCGATGCCGGTCTCTTTGCAGAAGACCTTCACGACGTCCTTCGCCTTGGGGCCAAGCGCAATGATGGCCGTCACCAGGCGCAAGGCGTCGGTCGAGATCGCTTCCGGGTGAACGGTGATCAAGATCGTGCCCGGCAATTCCAATGACAGGATCGCCCGCGTATCGTCGCGCCGCTTGGGCAGGAGATGGTGTGCTTCGTCGATGACGAGCCAATGCGGTCTCGCGGTGCGACGGCGGAAACTGCCGAGGCCAGGCAGCAGGTCGGCAAAGAAATCCGGCCGCTCATTGACGCGCAGGGCCAGCCCATTGACGACGATATTGCTGTCGGCCTTGGCGATCAGATCCAGCACTTGAGCCTTTGTCGGCGCGCTGGAGCCGTCCCCCAGCCGAACCGCGCCTTCGAGACCGTCATAGTCGCCCTCGGGATCGAAGACGCAGAATTGAAACCCACTCTCGACGAAGCGTTCCGTCAGCGCGGTGGCCAAGGTGGATTTGCCGATGCCCGAACTGCCGGCGATGAGGACAGTATCGGTCGGCGACAAATAAATCTCGTCGCCGCCGGCGGATCCGAGAACGATGCCGTCATGGCGCCTCGGCACGATCTCATGATCGCGCTTGATCAGTCTGTCGACCAGTTCCTCCACGCCTTTCCCACGGGCGCCACGCATGACCAGATCGGCTGTGGTCTTGACCGCGGGAATTGCATTGTCGACGGCGACGCTGCAGCCACATGCCTGTAGGAAGGCATGGTCGTTCTCGGCGTCGCCGACACCCACCACATTGTGCGTCGAAAGCCGAAGATCCTGAAGTGCCGCGGTCAGTCCGGTGGCTTTGTTGATGCCGCTCGGCAGGATCATCACCGCGCCCTTGTTGAAGATGATTTCCAGTTCCAGTCCCAGTTTCTTGATGACCTCGAGCACGGTGGCCTGGTGGGGCTCCCAGGTCGCGACGATCGATCGCCCGACCGAAAGCGGCTTGACGCCGCACCTCTTCAGCCTGGCGACGAATTTGGGTTCCGGCGATGGCGAAATCACCCGTTCTTCCTCGCTGGCCGGGGTGTAGATCAGCGCTCCATTCTCGGCGACGACCTTGTCGAACAGGCCGATTTCGGGAAAGACGCGCTTCAAATCGGGCAGTTCGCGCCCGGTGACGAGAACCAGCTTGCGGCCGCTCTTCTTGAACCGCTCAAGGGCAGCCAGCGTTTTCGTAGCGACGATCCCGTCATGAGCCAGCGTGCCGTCATAGTCCGTCGCCAACGCAATGAAATACATTCTCGACCTTTCACGGTTCCGGTTTGCATTCCGGTTAGAACGTGTGATCGAGACAAAGGCTCCCATCGGAATTGAATCGCGGCGTTTCGAAAAAGGAGCAACGGTTTCGCCCCGGAGACCAGGAACTCCTCCGGTACCGGCACGTTGACCAGCAAGCCGGGACCAGTTTCCGGCGTTCGCGGGCGGCGGGCAAAGCCGCCGCCGAAATCAACCTTGAGAACAATGAAAGGTAAGGCCATGGGCTTCTTTTCGAAGGACATCAAGACACTCGACGATCTCTTCGTGCACACGCTGCGCGACATCTACTACGCAGAAAGGCAGATCGAGAAAGCGCTGCCGAAGATGATCGACAAGGCAACCGACCCGCAATTGAAAGCCGGATTCGAAAAACATCTCGACCAGACCAGGGGCCATATCGAGCGCGTAGAGCAGGTGTTCGAGTTGCATGGCGTCAAGGCCAAGGAGGTCAACTGCCCGGCGATCGACGGCATTCTCGAGGAAGCCGACGACGTAAGCGGCGACGTCGACGACAAGGAGGTTCTCGACGCGGCGCTAATAGCCTCGGCGCAGGCAGTCGAGCACTACGAGATGACACGCTATGGCACGCTCATCGCCTGGGCCAAGCAGCTTGGCCGCGGCGACTGCGCCAACGTCCTGGCCAAGAACCTGAAGGAAGAACAGGCGACCGATCGCAAGCTCACCGAAATGGCGGAAAGCAAGATCAACCTGCAGGCAGCCGAATGAGCTTACTCAGGTCGACCGGCCCGTGCACTTGGCCGGTCGACCGACGCTGGTAGCTGCGCCCCAGGGTATCCCGACCGGGCGGGCCGTTTTTATCTGGGACAGCGCCGCATTACTCAAGGTCGTGCTGCCTTTCGGCTGGGCGCGCCGGAGCCCCACAAGGCGCGCCCGAGCAAGTTCCGTCCGCCCTTGCGCGGGACAAGATCAATGTCGCTGACAAGCTTTGCCCCGCCTTCGCGCCGCTCCAATGTGACCTTGCGGCTATGGAAGGCCTCCAGCTCGGCGCGATGCGCCACGCTGATGATGGTGACATCGGGCAATTCGTGGATCACCGTCTCCATCATCTTGTCCTGGCTCTTCTCGTCGAGCGCCGAGGTTGCTTCATCCAGCACGACGATATCGGGCGTGTGCAGCAGCAGACGCGCGAAGGCGAGGCGTTGCTTTTCGCCGCCCGACAGCGTCTGGTCCCATGGCGCTTCTTCCTTGATCCTGTCGGCAAGATAGCCAAGGCCCACTTTGTCGAGGGCAGCCTTGATCTGTTTGATTGTCCACTTATCGGCCGCCGCGGGATAGGCGACCGCGCGGCGAAGGGTGCCCGAGGGGATGTAGGGACGTTGCGGCAACATGAACAGTCGCCTGCCGGCGTGGAAATTGACGCTGCCGCCGCCCCACGGCCACAGGCCTGCGACCGCCCGCACCAGCGTCGACTTGCCCGACCCGGATTCGCCGGCCACCAGCACCCGCTCACCCGGTTCGATCGCGACCTCGGTCTCCTTGACCACGGCGGTGCCGTCGTCGAGTGTCACGGAAAGATTGTCGAGGCTGAGTATCGCACCGTCATTGGTTTCGCCGTGCTGGATGCGTCCGAGCGCATCGCTCTGTTCCGCGCGCTCGAGCCCGTCGAGCGACATCATCAGCGAGGCGATGCGCCGGGCACAGGCGTTCCAGTCGGCGAGACGGGGATAGTTGTCGACCAGCCATCCGAACGCGCCCTGCACGATGCCAAAGGCGGACGCTGCCTGCATCACCTCGCCAAGCGTCATCGAGCCTTCGAGGAATTTTGGCGCGCATAGCAGGATCGGCACGACCGGCGCAAACAGGCTCGATCCCTGCGACACCGCCGCCGTGCGCATGTGCTGGCCGGTCAGCAGCGCCCATTGCCTGAGCACATGACCGAAATTCCTGTCGATGCCGCTGCGCTCCTCCTCCTCGCCGCCGAGCAAGGCGATGCTCTCGCCGTTTTCGCGCACGCGCGTCAGCGTGTAGCGCAGTTCGGCCTCCGCCTGGTTCTTCCGCTCGGACAGCTGGACGAAGTTGCGGCCGATGACCACCATCGAGGTGGAGGTGATGGCGGCATAGATCATGGCGGTGATGACCAGGAAGCCGGGAATGGTGATGCTCTCGCCGCCGATCGGCAGGGTGAGCGCGCCGCCGATGGTCCACAGCACGACGATGAAGGTCGAGGCCGACAGGAACGCGTTGAGGACGCCGGCGATGAAATCGACCGGGGATTCGGTGGCGATGCGCAGATCCTCGGTCATGCGGGCCTCTGGGTTCTGGTGGTCGCCGCCGACGAGGTTCAGCTGGTAGTAGCGGCCGTTGGCCAGCCAGCGCGCAATGACCGCGGTGGTCAGCCAGGAACGCCAACGGCGCTGGATCGTCATGCGCAGGTAGACCTGCGCGACGACAAGGCTGCCGCTGCAGATCACCAGGGGCACGAATATGGCGCTGAGGAAATAAACGCTGCGGGCGTTGCGCTGCTCAAGGGCATCGAACATCGAGCGGTTCCAGACATTGATGCCGTACTGGAAGCCGATATTGATGCAGATCAGCAGCAGCACCCCGATGGTGAACGGCCAGGCGAGCCGATCGCCGCCGCGGCCCCAGTAGCCGCGCGCGCTGATCCAGAAACGCCTCAGCAAATAGCGCTTGCGGGCCTGCTCCGCCTCCTCGGGCGTCAGTTCTGGATCGGGTTCGACGACATCCGGCGGCGGCGCCGCCTTGCCGTCGACCTCAGGGACGGCTTGGGCGTCGACCTCGGGCGCGGCCTGCCCGTCGACCTCGGGCGCGGCTTCGACAGCCGATGCCTTTTCCTGGCGCGACTTTCCAGCACCGCGTGGTTTGGCGCCGTCGACCGATTTCAGCTTGGATTTAGCCCCGGACATAACGGCCATAACGGCTTAAAAATCAAAAGGTTTCATGATGTCCGCCGAGATCAGGATGCGAATTGTGCCAAGGCTAATACTCGCAAGAGCCTCGCCTGTAGTCGTCCTCGAATGACCGCCTTTGACCTCTTGCGGGCAACTCGCTACTGAGTGTCGCCACGATCAAACACCAATAGCACTCAAGGCTTCAGGACCAACCCGCCGGCCCCGGGCCACACCAATGATGATGGCTGAGCGGTAGCTATCGGCTGGGTCGCAGGAGGCGCCTTGACCTTCGGAACCTTGTCGAATAGCTAGGGCTTGCGTGCGCGGGTATAGCTCAGTGGTAGAGCAGCAGCCTTCCAAGCTGAATATGCGGGTTCGATTCCCGCTACCCGCTCCAGACACTCATCCCCAGCACCGGCAAGCCGAAACACCGCGCACCAGGCGCGATGGTCGTCCTGTGGGCCTATCACCAGTTCAGTGCAAAGCGGACGCTTTAGGCGCCAGCCGGATCGTCTGAGGTTTCGACTTCTGCCGAGGCAAGACCGGCTGCGGGCCGGCACGTGCGGCAGCTTGCCTATCAGGATTACGTCGGCTGCGCCGAAAAAGATCAGCGTGGAAAAACGTGCGCAAGCACTCGGCGGGGATAAATGGGGCTATGCGACGACGGCCAGCCGGCGCTGACGCTGATCCAGCGACACGATGGTCAGCCCGCTGCCGACAACCAGGAGAATGCCGCAGACCGCCAGCGCGTTGGGGAATTGCCCGAACACCAGCAGGCCTGAAATCACCGCCCAGACGGTGAAGGAATAGTAGAACGGTGCCACGGCGCTGGTCGGTCCGACGCGATAGGCCATGAAGATGAAGAAGTGGCCGAAGATCAGGAAAAAACCAGCACCTGCCATCAGCAGCAAATGGTGCGTCCCGGGCATCACCCAGCGCTCGGAAACCAGATGCGCGGCACCGGCGCCGATCAGCACCACCACGACGGCGGAAATCGCCACGATCATGCCCGGCACCTCGGCCGAGACCCGCCTGCCGGCAAGGTCGCGCGCCGCCGCAAGCGCGGCGTTGCCGAGCGCCAGCAGGGCGTAAACCGAAATGCCTTGCATGGTCGGCTGCGCCACCATCAGCGCGCCGATGAAGCCGAGCCCGATCAGCGCCATGCGCTGGCCACCGATCCGCTCGCCAAACAGGATCGAGGAGCCGACCAGCATCAAGAGCGGCGTGATCTGTCCGAGCGCGGTGGAATCGGCGATCTGCATGTTGGCGAGCGCCACGACATAACAGAGGATCGCCGCCAGCTCGAGCAGGTTCCTGCGCAGCACACGGCCGTCGAAGATCAGCGGGATCTGCTTGCCGTAGCCCAGTGCGAACAACAGCGGAAAGCCCCAGAGCGCTGCCGCGGCACCCCGCAGAAACAGCACTTCGTAGGACGGCAGGCCTGACGTCGCGAGTTTCATCATCGTGTCGTTGACGAGATACGATCCCGTCGAAACGATCATGAACAGCGGGCCACGGATTGAGGGCGGGATGAAGTGCATCCGGTCAGGAGATCAGACCTCGATGACTTCAGCAATGGTCCATGGCCTGGTCATGAATCAGACAGGGGTTGGGCAGGCAAGACAGCATTATCGCGGCTTCCATCGATCGGCTCGTCACCCATTTCATTTTGTCTCGATCCTTCCTATATCAGCGCCACATCCCCGCAATCGGATCGATGGTTCGGACTGGGTGAGACGGCACCCGGCCAAAAGACGCTTGTGTTTTTTGGCCTTTGTCGCTAATCGCCCCGCATTCGACTGAACTGAAGGTCCAGGCCGTCCAAGGAAAGAGACTATGGCAAAAGGTAAATTCGAGCGTAACAAGCCTCACGTGAACATCGGCACGATTGGCCACGTCGACCATGGCAAGACGTCGCTGACGGCGG